>JANXQZ010000765.1 GCA_025353235.1 Bryobacterales bacterium | reverse complement strand
TCAACCCGATAGCAGAGTCCCTCGGCCGTGTACGTCGAAAGTAGGTGAGTGTATTGGTTAGCGACCTTCTTGAAGAACTCTTTGTTCGAGATCGGATTCGGGCCGGCGGTCTCGCCTGCGGCCGTATAGACGAACATCAGGTCTATATCCGAGCTGTAGTTCAACTCTTGCCCGCCGAGTTTGCCAAGCGCGATTACTGCCATCCCGCACTCGCGCAATTGGCCTGCCGCGTCCAGGAATTGCGGGGTTCCATGTCTCTGCGTCAGTTCGTCGCGAATGCGCTGATAGCTAACCTCGAGAATTCCGTCGGCCAGATTGGATAGCTCGCTCGTTATCTCCGGCACTGTGCAGAGGCCCCGCACGTCGCGAATGAGAATGCGAAGGATCTGCCGCCTTCGAAAGAGCGCCAGCGAAAGCGCTTCCGGCGTATTCACTGATTGGGCGGCAAGGAACTCTCTCAGCAAAGCGGCTTGGCGCTCTGCGGAGAGCGCGAAAGCGAGAGGTTCCAACGCATCCATCCACTCAGGTTTCTTGACTATTTCATCGGCCAAGAATCGCGAGTAAGAGAACACCGCAATCAGATTTGGGAGGCTTCCCTGAGCGCTTGCAATCCGTGCGAATGCAGCGGGTTGCTGCTGCTTAAGATTTTGAAGATAGTGCAGCGCGCGCTCTGCATCGGGCGATGCCGCTACTAGCGACTCCATCTGGCCTCTGGCGACGGGCTCAAACCCGCTTATCAAGAATGAAAGTTCGCGGCGCGCGCTTACCAAATTAGACAACCTGGTCTACCAGCGCGATTATATCGTTTTGCCGAACCATTCCGGTGCGCGATACGGAAGCGTAGAACCCGCTCATGGCCCAGCGAGGGGTCGATGGATCTTCGGCCTTCACTTGACGGTCATATATTTCCTGCTTAATGGCGGGCCCATAGACGTCGAGAGCCGCGCAAGGCCCTCTTACTTTGGTCAGCTCGATCATCACCTCTCCCAGCCTGTAGCGCTGGCCTGTGCGCATTTGGCGATGATCGATGCCGCGCGTCGTAATATTCTCGCCCAGCGCTCCGTAGAAAAGCGGATAGCCTTTCGCGATCAGGGCTTCGATCACTTCGGAGCAGATCAGCAGCAAGGCGCGCGTGGGGCCGCCATGAAAGCGCGGATTGTTGTGCCAATCGCCTTCGATCCCCAGCGAACTGACACGACCCTCGGCAATGGGCAGTTTTGGCACGCCGCCATGAGAAATATTCACCTGGACAATTGACCCGGTCATGGCAGGAACTGCAGCTTTAGGTTGCCTTCTACTGGCACTGGCTTACCGTTCTTTTCGGCTGGCTTGAAGCGCCACTGCATGAGGGCCGCAACCGCATTCTCGTCCAGGCCGAAACCGGCAGGTTTAAAAATCTCAATCTGATGGATCACACCGTCGCGGCCAATGATGACTTCAGCTAACACTTCGGGGTGCAGGTTGAGTACGCGGGCCGCAAAGGTGAGCTCGGGCTCTCCTCTCGCCATCAGTTGTGGCGGACTAACTCCGGCACCCATATGGGTGGAATTCGTCATAGTCTCTTCAGCCGGGGGTTGCATCGCGATGATGCTCTGGTCCCTCAATGCGCGAGCCTTCGATTTAGGTTCCCGCGATTCCTCCACTCGACCCAATTCTTCTAGAACCAGTGCTTCAATCTCTAGCGCCAACGCGAGGTCCGAACTCCGGGTGTTTGCATTTTGTTGTCGCAGGTCCAGGGCTTTGCGGGCGAGAGGCTCCACCTGCGCTTCGAGCGCTTCCTTATTCTTCGCGAGCGCAGGATTCAGCGTCATCGCAAGCAGATCCAGAGCTTCCGCATAATCATCCGACTTGGCACCCTGCTTCTCCCAAAGGGCCACCGCTTGTTTGAGCAAAGATTCGGCCTCGGTGCGACCCGCAGGCTGCAGGACCAGAGCTTTGGCGCGAGCTAGAAACGTCCGAGGATCAGCCTCTGGCTGCGCGGCAATGAGCCCTATGGCAGCGATGAGTCCCGGAAACAGTCGCATGAGAGGTCCTAAAATGAGGATACCGGACTTCAGTACGCTAAACTCTGGAGGCGATGCTGAGGACGATCCAAGCCACGCGTTATGTGACTCCGCTGCGGGAGGGTGGTTCGCTGCCTGCTATCGTCGAGGCCAGCGACTTGGGTCTCTACGTCCTTAAATTTCGAGGCGCGGGACAGGGGCCGCTTGCCTTGGTATCAGAGTTAATCGCTGGCGAGGTTGGCCGCGCACTCGGACTGAAAGTACCCGAGTTGGCCCTGATGCAGGTGGATGCAGAATTGGGGCGCAATGAGCCGGACACCGAGATTCGCGAGTTGCTGCAGGCCAGTGTCGGATTGAACTTGGCGATGGACTACCTGCCTGGATCTGTCACGTTCGACCCGGCTGCCGGGGACCGCGTTGAGCCGGATCTCGCATCCAGCGCCGTCTGGTTCGACGCGTTTGTCACCAATGTCGATCGGACCGCCCGCAATACGAATCTCCTGTTGTGGCACAAGACTCTCTATTTCATCGATCATGGCGCGGCACTCTATTTTCATCATGACTGGCCGAGTCTTGAACGCATGGCGATGAGTTCGTTCCCGCCCATTCGCGATCATGTGCTCTTGCCGTGGGCTAGTCGGATCGAAGAAGCGGATGTTCGACTGCGCGCTCTTCTGACTGAGGCTTTGTTCGAGCAGGTGTTGGAAGCGGTCCCGGATGAGTGGCTGGTCATGGAGGCGGGGGTCTCCCCTTCATCCGAAAAGCGCGCCGCCTATGTTGAATTTTTTATGCGGAGACTGGCTTCGTCTTCAACGTTCGTCGGGGAGGCGGTGCGTGCCCGCGCTAAATTCGTTTGATTACGCCGTAATCCGGGTGGTTCCGCGCGTGGATCGAGAGGAGTTCGTCAACGCTGGAGTGATTCTCTTCTGCCTCAGACAGAACTTCTTGCAGGCTCGCGTGCATGCCGATGAGCAAAGGCTGCGCGCGCTTTGGCCACAGTTGGATATGGAACTCGTCCGCTGTCGGCTGGAATCTTTTCCGAATGTCTGCGGCGGGAACTCGGACGCCGGCCCCATTGCGCTGCTGTCCCGCAGGGAGCGTTTTCATTGGCTGGTAGCACCGCGCAGCACCATCATCCAGGTTTCACCGGTGCATACGGGGCTGTGCGATATACCGGAACACGCTCTCATGGATCTGTTCCGGGAGATTGTTCTGGTTGGGCGCTCATGACCATGATTCAGCCCTATGATCGGTTTCTGAAGTCGGTTGCCTCGGATGACCCTCGATCTTTGTATTACCTGCTGCAAGGATCCGTCCCGCCTCCTGAAGCAGTGATCCGCCCCATCGTTCAAGAGTTGGATTCCAAGAAAATCATTCTGGATTGCGGGTTTACCGTCGAATCGGAAGGTGTGAAGCGGGCGGATATTTTTGAGTTCAAGGCCCAATATTCAAATAGCGCGAGGCAGCAGATCCTGGATTATGCGTTGATGACGTACTTGGAACTGCGCCTTCCGGTGCATTGCACACTCGTAATCGTATACCCGGACAATTTGCCATTGAGCTACTCGGATCTGCTACCTATCGAGGAGCCCGGGATCATCTCGGTTCAATTTCACACGGTCAAGCTGTGGGAAATCGACCCGGAAAGGGTGTTGCAGGCTGAAAGGCCGAACCTGCTTTCAGTTCTGCCTTTGCTGAGGACGAACCGCCAACAGATGGTGGATGGAGCGCGGCGGGTATGCCAAACAGGGTCGGACGATGCGCTGCGCTGGTTCAAGATTCTTGCGACGATAAAGTATGATGAAAGCGGAGTCAAGCTACTTTTCGAGGAGGCCCAAGTGAACGCTGCCGTGATGGAGAAGCTGTATCGCGAGCTTT
>JANXQZ010000749.1 GCA_025353235.1 Bryobacterales bacterium | reverse complement strand
GTCGGCAAGGTGAGCTTCGATACCGACAAGCTTTTGGAAAACGCAAACGCCTTGATCCAGGCAGTCATTCGGGCCAAGCCTTCCGCCGCCAAGGGCAAGTACATTCAGAGCGTCACGCTGTGCTCTACCATGGGTCCGGGAATTCACCTGGACACGGCTATTTTTAACGCCAAGCAGGTATAGCTCTCCAGACGCTGGCTCAAGGAAATCTCATGAAGAAGAAGTCTGACAAGGCAAAAGATTTAGAAACGCTGAAGAAGCAGTTTGAGACCGCGAATAACATTTTCGTGACAGGCTACGAGAAGATGACCGTGCTGCAGGATTACAATTTGCGCAAGGCAATCAAGGGCGCCGGCGGCGATTACAAAGTGGTCAAAAACAATTTGGCGGAGAAGGCTTCCGAAGGAACCGCAGCCGAGAGCCTCATGAAGGGCTTGGCCGGCATGACTTCCCTCGCCTATACGTCAAAAGATCCCGTGGCGCTCGCCAAAGCGCTGACCGCATATGCTAAGGCGGTGCCAGCGTTCACCTTTAAGGCTGGAATGGTGGAAGGCCGCGTGATCGACATCAAGGCGATCAACGAACTCGCCTCCATGCCTCCGCGGGAAGTGATTCTGGCTAAAGTTTTATTCCTGATTCAGGCATCGGCGCAGCGTTTGGTCACCGCCGTGGGCGGAGTCGGGCGCAATTTGGCCGTGGTGATCGATCAGGGCGTAAAAGAAAACAAGTTCTCACAATAAACAGGAGTAAATAGCGAAATGGCAGATATCAATGCAATTGCGGAACAGATTCAAGGGCTGACGCTGCTGGAAGCCTCGCAGCTCGTAAAGTTGCTCGAGGAGAAACTGGGCGTGTCGGCGGCAGCGGCCTCGGTAGCGGCCCCGGCAGGCGGCGGAGCTGCGGCCGCGGCAGCCCCTGTGGTGGAAGAGAAGACTGAATTTAACGTGATCTTGGTCGCCGCAGGTGCGAATAAGATCAACGTCATCAAGGCCGTGCGCGAAGTCACCAGCCTAGGCTTGAAAGAAGCCAAGGATCTCGTCGATGGCGCTCCCAAGCCGATCAAAGAAGGCGTGAACAAAGACGAAGCCGAGACCATCCGCAAGAAATTCGCGGACGCCGGAGCCACGGTCGAAGTTAAATAGCTTTCGCTAGAAGGCAAGGCAGATGCGAGGCAGGACCTTTCCGCGTCCTGTCTGCGCGATTTTGTCTAAAGCAGATTGAGGGCCGATTTGACTTCGGTCTCATCGGTCTGATACATTTGGATTGTTAATTGCCGGAGACCGACCCGGATTCTTGCTCTTGTGAACCTCACATCCTGCGGAATGTTGTACTGTCCATCCGAGGCAGTGCAAAGCTTTGCCATGCGAATTCCTCAATCGCTATCAGTGTGTGGCAATCAGCCTTCCCGTTCCTGGATGATTAGCTTTTCCCGCCGTCAGTGCTCAAACACCCCTGGTTTGGCCCAATTTATGGGTCGACCGGCATCGCGACCCAAGTGACCAAGCCGGTTGGCAACCCGGCGGTGGGGTGTTAGGACTTGACGGTTAAGATCCTTTAATTGTGTCGCGAGCCGTTCGGCCGTAGGAGTGATATGGAAAATCTGGCAAAAGGCGCCATACGCGAACGAGTAGACTTCTCCCGAATCAAAACTTCGATTCCGATTCCCAACCTTATTGAGGTTCAAAAGAAATCGTATGAGCGGTTTCTTCAAATGGATTTGCTCCCTGGCGAGCGCGAAGACACGGGTCTGCAAAGCGTTTTCAACTCGGTTTTTCCGATCTCGGATTTCCGCGGACTCAGCCAGCTCGAATTCGTCGATTACTCCATTGGCAACTGGGAGTGCAAATGCGGCAACCTAAAGGGTTTGCATCACTTGCGTTCGACTTGCCGCAATCCGAGCTGCGGCGCGACCATTAAGACCGATCCGTTCCACGTCGGCGACGTTCTTTGCCATCGCTGCGGAACCTTTAACAAGAACATCGTCACGTTTTGCAATCGCTGCGGCGATCCCGTTGGCCTGCAACTGAAGTACGATGTTGCCGAGTGCGAAGAGCGCGGCATGACCTACGCCGCTCCTTTGAAAGTCACCATTCGTCTGACCGTTTTCGACAAGGACCCGGAAACCGGGGTCAAGACCATCCGCGACATCAAGGAACAGGAAGTTTTCTTCGGCGAAATTCCACTGATGACGGAGAACGGAACCTTTATCATCAATGGCACCGAGCGCGTTATTGTCTCGCAATTGCATCGTTCCCCCGGCGTATTTTTCGAACGCGTGCCGGCGCAAGGCTATTTTCTCGGCAAGATCATCCCCTATCGCGGAAGCTGGGTTGAATTTGAATACGATAACAAGAGCCTCCTCTATGTCCGTATCGACCGCAAACGCAAATTCTACGGCACTGTTTTCCTCCGCGCTCTGGGCCTGAAGACGGATGCCGACATCATCAAGGCGTTCTATAACGTCAGCGAAATCACGATCAAAGACAAGAAGATCTTCTGGAAGGTTTCCGACAGCCTGATCGGCCTGAAGCTTTCGAAAGCCATTCTGTCGAAGACCGGCGACACAATCGTTCCGCAAGGACGCAAAATCACGAAGTCGGTGTACGAGTCGATCCTCAAATCGAAGATCGAGCAGGTGGAAATCGACTCTACGGATCTGCAATCGGCATACATCGCCGGCGACGTCATCGAGATGTCGACCGGTGAAATTCTGGTGGAAGCGAACCAAGAACTCACCAATATCGGCAAGCTGATCGACAACGACATCCCGAGTTTCGAAATTTTCTATCCCGAGCGCGACGATGCGGGCAACGTAATTTCCGTAACTCTGCGCAAAGACGCAGTCAAGAGCCAGAGCGACGCATTGCTCGAGATTTACCGCAAGCTTCGTCCCGGCGATCCGCCCACGCTCGATACCGCCACCCAATTATTCCAGGGCATGTTCTTCGACCCGAGAAAGTACGATTTCTCGCGTGTCGGACGCATGAAGTTCAACATTAAGCTGTACGACAAAATCGATCAGTTTCCGCTCGATAAGCGCACTCTGGACCAGCGCGATTTCAACGACACCATCAAGTACCTGTTAAAGCTGCGCAAGGGTTTGGGCGCGGTCGACGATATCGATCACTTGGGCAACCGGCGTGTTCGCGCTGTCGGCGAACTGCTCGAAAATCAATTCCGCATCGGCTTGGTTCGCATGGAGCGCGCGATTAAGGAAAAGATGTCGGTGTACCAGGAAATGTCGACGGCAATGCCGCACGATCTGGTAAATGCCAAGCCGGTAATGGCCGCAATCCGCGAGTTTTTCGGCTCTAGCCAACTCTCGCAGTTCATGGATCAGACCAACCCGCTTTCGGAAATCACGCATAAGCGGCGTCTGTCTGCCCTTGGACCTGGAGGTCTTTCCCGTGAGCGCGCGGGCTTCGAAGTTCGCGACGTTCACCCGACGCACTATGGGCGAATCTGTCCCATTGAAACGCCGGAAGGTCCAAACATCGGGCTCATTTCTTCTCTGTCGTGCTTTGCTCGGATCAACGATTACGGCTTCATCGAGAGCCCTTACCGGCGCGTGGTGAATGGCATTGTAGTGGACGAAGTTAAGATTCAAAATCCGGGCGGGTCGAATCTGAAAGTTGGCGACGTGATCACGCGGGTTGCGCTCGATAAAGCGCAGGCGCACATCACGGGCGAAAAACAGCGCATTGAGTCTGAAGCCCATTCCGACTATCTTTCCGCATGGGAAGAAGACAAGTACATCGTCGCCCAGGCCAACGTTGAACTCGATAAAGACGGACGCATCGTTAACGACTTGGTGAACGCTCGCCAAGCAGGTAATTTCGTTCTGAAGCACCGCGACGACGTGGAATACATGGATGTCAGTCCGAAGCAGCTTGTCTCGGTGGCCGCGAGTTTGATTCCGTTTCTCGAAAACGACGATGCGAATCGCGCTTTGATGGGATCGAACATGCAACGGCAAGCCGTGCCGCTGCTGCGTGCGGATGCTCCTTATGTCGGCACCGGCATGGAGCGGGTTACGGCTCGCGATTCTGGGGCGGTGATCATCTGCAAGCGGTCCGGTATTGTGGATTCGGTTGATTCCGAACGTGTGATAGTGCGCGTGGAAAGCGACGGGTCTCACGAGGGCCAATTGTCGCGCGAAGTAGGCGCGGACATTTACCAGCTCACGAAGTTCAAGCGCTCGAACCAGAACACCTGCATCAATCAGAAGCCGATCGTACGCAAGGGCGATCGTGTTCTCAAAGGTCAGGTGATCGCCGATGGGCCATGTACCGAACAGGGTGAGCTTGGCCTCGGACGTAACGTCCTGGTCGCCTTCATGCCGTGGCGTGGATATAACTTCGAGGACGCAATCCTGATCTCCGAAAAACTTGTTCG
>JANXQZ010000723.1 GCA_025353235.1 Bryobacterales bacterium | reverse complement strand
GTGGTCGAATGGAGCGGTTTGCTAAACCGTCGTAGTGCTAATAGCGCTACCGAGGGTTCGAATCCCTCCCTCTCCGCCATATCATCCTAAAAACGGCAGTTGGTCTTCGGTTCGGTGTAGGGCAGGTTGTTAACCTGCGGCCGATTGGCAATCGGCCTGCCACCTTTGCCCGGAAATCGTGATGAAAACCTCGAAAATGTGTGCGTGCCGATGCCAATATCTAAGCTGCGGCGCACATCACCCAGCGGGTGACAATTGGTGTCTTTATAGCTGGTCGCAGCCACAGGTGCTAGAAATTGAATCGCACGGTCAACTGCCGCCTATAGGATCATTTATCAGGACCGACCTACATTGGCCGATGCAGACGAAGCCTGACCCCGCTTTCAAACCGTGTTTCTGATCAAACTTCTGGGAGCCCTTGGATATGGACTTCGCACAGCAGCGCCTGCTCGTACAGCGTTGAAGCCTTATACCCGGTTCTTGTTCATCTCCTCGCAGTATCGTTCCAACACACCCTTCTTGCGTCAAGGCCCTTGCGCTTCGCTAATCCTTCACCTCATCAAGCTAAATAGAAGACTTTCACTTCTTAGCTGCTGAGCATGCCAGCACACGCTGAAGTCGCCCGGTGTCAGCTGCAGGATTCCCCCTGTCCCAAATTATATTCAGGCACAATAAGGGCGCGCCTTTTATGTATACTGGTGCAAATGTTGCCCCGTCGAAATCTTCTCTTAATCGCTTTGTGCATAGCACCCGAAGCGGCCTACTCCCAATCCCCCTGCATCGGCGTTCAATTCGGCGCTTTCGGTAAGAGCATCATTTACACGATTGCCCAAAAGGAAGGTTTCTTCGCCCAAGAGAACCTGACGGTCTGTTACAACCAAGTCACCGGCTCCGTACAGCAATTTGACTCCTTCGAAAACGGCACTTACGATCTAATCTCAACCGCAGCCGACAACATAGTCAACCGAGTTGCTAACCAGAGCAAGCCGATGGTGATGCTAGCTGGCTTGGACCGCGGCCCCGGCTTTGTGCTCGCAGGCAATACTGCCAATGGCATCCATTCAATAGCCGATCTGAAAGGCAAGCCCATCGAAGTGGATGCGCCCGACTCCGGCTTTGTGTTCGCCCTCAGGCGCATCCTGAAAGCAAATGGACTGCTTTTGGAAAATGGCGATTACTCGCTTCGCGTTGTGGGCGGGAGCTTTCAACGTTACCAAGTGCTCGTGGCGGGGAGCGTGGTGCCTCCCGGAGGCGGACCAGCCCAGCCAAGTTACGCTACTCTACTCAACTCTCCATTTCCGCAGCAAGCAGCTTTGGGACAGCCGAACATCACCATTCTGGCCCGAGTCTCCGATTACATCAATCCGTATCAGAGTGGAACTATAGCCGCAACTACGCAGTATGTTGAGACCCACGGAGATACAATTGTCTCCTTCCTCCGTGCGACGATTAACGCCGGTCTCTTCTTTAAAAATCCTCAGAATTGTGACCGCATTATCGCCGACATTGTCTCCGACCAAGGCCTAACCGTCCCAGTGGCTACGGCGGTTCTGGACGAAGCGCTAAGTCCGGTTTTTGGCGAGAGCCCGATCGCGTTGATGAGCCGCACCGGTTTGGTTAACGTGATTCAGCTTCGCGCCGAGTTCGGCGGCTTTACTAATCCAAATATCAATGCCTACCGACCGTTTCTGGCTCGCCGCGATGGAATCCGTTTTCAGCCCCGGGCAGAAGTAAGAAGCTTTGCGATACTGCCTGTGATTCCGCAATGCCAGCCCACCTCAGGTGCGGCCTTAGTCTGGCCCGACTTGATTGCTTCAAGGGCTCGTAAAATTCCATTCTTCCTGCCTTTCAAACCAGCCCACTCGAAGGTGTGCGCCGCTTGATGCTGGGCGAAACTGTGCTGGAAGTCGAGCGGTAGACACTCATCCAGCAGAATTTCATCCCCAAAGTACTACTCGCCATCTTCGGCGTGAACGCGACCACACTCTTTCGTCAACCAAACTTCCTGGTGAAAGTCCAAGCGGCAACGGCTGAACGGCGGGCTCCATTCCATAAGGCGAATCCGCAGTTGATGGAGCGGACTTCCGGCAAAGCTCCTCGAAACCTGTGAAGGTGCCAGCTCACAAACCACGCTATACCTCCAAAGTGAATACCGACAATCTTCAACTTCATATCGCCATTCCCCTCAACAACATACCCCATTAACACCCCTCCTCGCCCTCCCTCGTCCGCTACCCTAAACCCGAAAAGGAGCTTTTCATGAAATCTAAAAATCACACTCACTCCGCCCCAAAACCACCCGCCGAACCCAAACCCGAAGAGACGCCGCGCCTCTCCGACCTCACCGCCCGCCGCGGCGATTTCACCGGCCAAATCTTCGTCCTCCCAGGTGCCGAC
>JANXQZ010000722.1 GCA_025353235.1 Bryobacterales bacterium | reverse complement strand
TAAGGCTAAGATCTTGCAGGTGAAAGAGGACCGGGTCTACATGACTGATGAGGCCCTGATTCGTTCCTGGCCGCGCTTGCGGGATACGTCCACTCGCGACGATGTGAAGCGACTTCGACGTGTCGCGTCGCTGCCGGAATTGGCGGCCACTGCGCGCTCGCATCCGGAGTTGCTTTCGGAAACCGAGCTACGGAGCGCCTTGTTTTGGACTAAGCTGGTGCGGAATGCCACACGTGTTTTACTCGCTTCCTTAGTGATCATCTCCATAGCCGTTCTTTGGGACAGCCGTTGGGTGATTCACGTCAGGAGCCTGCAGCCAATTCAGTCGCTTCGACCAACACCGGACACGCTATTTAGGGAACTTGGATGGCGTCTTAATACCGGTTCCACGCCCGGGAACCCGAGCTTGTTTTCTAGTCGTCCTCCTTATCCCTGGGCGGAAACGGCCGAGACATTGCGCGGATCGCAATCGGTTGGGATCTTCGTGAGTGAGATTTCGGACCTGTCGGGGATCACCGCACTCGCGGACGTCACCGGCGATTTACATTTGGAATTCTCCGGCACCAAACTTACAGACATCTCAGCCTTGCACTATCTTACGAATCTAACCTCGCTCGGCCTAAGCGGAACTAAGGTATCGGATGTCTCCGCTCTACGCGGGCTCAATAAGCTAACCTCTCTTGATCTAAGCTACACGCAGGTTACAGACCTTTCCCCGCTGGCGCGACTGACGAACCTTAGAGAACTGGATTTGAGAGGTGCCGACAAGGCTGATGTCTCTCCCCTCCGAGGGCTCACAAATTTAGAAATCATACGTTAGCCGGTAGCATCTATTTTCAACTCCATCCTCCTCCTTCCCAACAACTTGCAAAATCCACTCTAGACTTTTCCACTTCCCCTGCTACCGTGAAGTCGAGAACACACAAGGAGCAACACTATGCATTCCGCATCCAACGCGCCAAACGCGCAGCACAGCACCGGCCCCCGCACGCCCGAAGGCAAAGCCCGCGCCGCAGCCAACTCCCGAACTCATGGACTCTGCGCTAAAGACGTCATCATTGCCACTCCCGAAGAACAGACCGAATTCGACGAACTCCTCGCACTTCATCTCGCCGAGATCAAACCGAATGGCAGCGTCGAGCATGTCATCTTCGATCAGATGATCGCCGACACCTGGAATCTCCGCCGCATCCGCCGCATCGAAACCGCGCTCAACACAGGCAGTGACGCCCTCGCCGCGCTCGATGACGAAGCCCTCCAATCCAAACTCGAGCGCATAGCCCGCCACCGGACCCGCATCGAGCGCTCTTATTTCAAGTCGCTCAAGGAACTCTCGCGCATGCAGACCGAACGCGTCCTTACCCGCTGCAGCGAACAAACGGCGGCTTTCATCGACGTTTCACCCCTCCTGAACACCGCCCAATTTCGACGCGGGCCAAGCAAATCGGAGAATTTCAAAACGAACCCAATTTCGCCCGACCTCGGACGCGCATTCGCTACCGCCAGCGCTACCCAGCGTCGCTGAAGCCTTTGCGACAATGGTATTTGCCATTCGATTCCAATGTTTACGGACCGGAAGTCGCGAGAATTCTAAGTTTCGATCAGGACGGCCAGCGGCATATTCCGCTTGTCTCGGGACAGTGCTCCTCCAGCGAAGCGAAAGCTGCCGTGCAAGCGACCACAGCGTCCGCCCTTTTCCCCCGAGCCGTCTCGCCGGAAGCAGCCATGGCCGGACTTTGGCTGTATTTCTCTTGCATTGACGAATCCCACCAGATCGTCCAAGATCTCAATTCCGCCGAAGCACATTTCTGGCATGCGATCCTGCACCGGCAGGAGCCCGATTCAGGCAACTCGGCCTATTGGTTCCGGCGCGTAGGCACTCACCCGATTTTCCGAGATCTTTGCCGCTTAGCGGACGAGGTAGTGGGCCGTCATCCGAAAGCTGAATTCCGAACCGGCGGCAAGTGGGATCCCTTCTCGTTCATCATGTTCTGCGATCGTGCCAGGCAGCAGCCGCACTCCGCGCAAGAGCAGGCGGCCATTGAGATCCAATCAGCTGAATGGCAGCTTCTCTTCGACTACTGCACGCGTCCCAAGCCATGAGCCGGACCAGACTGACGCTGATTCTCGCTCTAGCAGCAGCAGGAGTGCTATTGATTTGGGGACTCACCCGCCGAGCTACGCCTCCCGAAGTTCCCTTCACCAAAGTCACGCGGACGACGGTGATCAGCTCTTTGAGCACGAACGGGAAAGTGGAGCCGATTGAATGGGCAACCGCGCGCGCCGAACGTGCCGGGGTAGTTGAGAAAGTGTTCGCACAGCGCGGGCAGTTGGTGCAGAAAGGTGCCGAACTCATTGCCTTAGATGTGAGCAGCGCCACTTCGGAGCTGGCGTCGGCAAATGCGGCCATTGCATCTGCGCAAGCGCAGCAACAAGTTTTGAGCCAGGGCGGATCCCAGGCCGAGCGCACGCAAATCGAAAACGATCTGGCCGCCGCACGCGTGAGCCTGCAAAACGCGCAGAAGGAGCACGATTCGCTGCAGCGTCTGGTCACCAAGCAAGTGGCCACGCGAGTAGAACTTGAGGCGGCTCGACAGCGGGTGGAGCAAGCGCAACTCCAGATCCAAGCCCTGGATCGACGCAAGAATGCCTTAGTCGCGCCTACGGATGTTCCTGTCGCGCGCGCACGGCTGAACCAGGCGGAGTCGGCAGCAGCCTTGGCTAGGCGCAGCATCTCGCACATGATCGTTCGCGCGCCCATGTCCGGCATGCTCTATCAGTTCGATATGCGAGTGGGCTCGTTCGTAAACACGGGCGACTTAGTCGCGAACGTGGGGAGAGTGGATCACGTCCGAGTAACCGTCTACGTGGACGAGCCTGACCTGGG
>JANXQZ010000923.1 GCA_025353235.1 Bryobacterales bacterium | reverse complement strand
TGCTGCGGATGGTCGTTCGGGTCAATCTTACAGCGCCGGCATGTGACTAAGGCGCACCCGGTAGTGAGCGGAGCAGTGCAGCAACTTGCAACTGGAATCGCGTTTCTGATTCCGGCTATTTTCCTGCCGCACGCGCCGGTGAAATGGAGTCCGCGCGGAGTTTCGGCGATTCTCTACCTGGTTACATTCGGCAGCATCGTCGGGTATAGCGCATACGTGTATGCCTTGAAGTACTTGCCGGTTTCGGTGGTGTCGCTCTATAACTACGTGAATCCAGTCGTCGCGGTGTTCCTTGGATTCATGTTCTATCGAGAACATGTCGGAGCGCGCGAAATTCTCGCGATGGGGATTATCTTTCTGGGAGTGGCATTAGTGAAACGCTTCAGTGTTCGAGCGAAAACACCAGCAGAGCAGCCGCCTGTTTCCCTCGATGCGGAACCGCGACATACAGTCGCTTGAACTCTGGCACGAATAACGATGTGCGTGCTCCGGGCGCTGTAGGGATAGTCTCGTTGACGGCGTAAGTATCCGCATTCAAAACCGTGAGAAAACCAGCTCCTCCCGAGATATAGATTCGGCGCAGATCGGAGTCATAGAAGAGATCGTCAGTGTCACCCGCGATGTCGACGGAGGAAACCTGTTTCCCGGTCTGCGTATCGAAGACAACGAGCTTGGGCGGCTTGCGGCATCCGATAAAGAGCCGGTGATTCGCTTCATCGAGCGCCATAGGGAAGTTCTGCGCCGCTCCCTGAATCGGCCACTTGGCCGTGATCGAGCGAGTGCGGCGATCAATCACGGTTACGTTCGACGCATTTGGAACGTTCACAAAAATGCGTGGCCCATTTAATTCCAATTGGAAGGATTCAGGATGCGCGTCCAGAATTGTGTCACCCACACGTGATCCGAGCTTCGCGTTGATTACGCCCAGCGCGCCTGATCCGTACCCGACAAATATTTCGTTCTGCTTGGGATCGAACCGGATGTTGTCAGGATCGCTATTCAGGACATACTCGCGTATCTGCGCGAACGAGTCACCGTCGAATACTCGCACCTTGCCGCTGCCTGCATTGGCGACATACAAGCGCTTTCCCTCGGGCCAGTAATACAGACCTTGAGGTTCGCTCAGGCCATGAATTGTGTGCAGAACTTTGCCCGCGAAGGGATCGATG
>JANXQZ010000618.1 GCA_025353235.1 Bryobacterales bacterium | reverse complement strand
CGAACGCGAACGACTGGGGCGACATTGATCGCGCCCGTAAGACTGTGGCAACGGGCAAGTACTCCGGCTTGGCGTTCGCGTTTTTCGACCAGCATGGACTGGCGGGAATCGATCTCGACGACTGTCTCACTTCGGACGGTGACCTGAAGGCCTGGGCGCGCGGAGTAGTTGAACGGTTCTCGGATACATATATGGAGATCTCACCGTCCGGGCGCGGGATCAAGATCTGGGCGCGGGGCTCAATCCCGACCAATCTGCCCAAGGTGGCAGTGGGCGACGGGGGCATCGAAATGTACGACCATGCGCGGTACTTCACTTTTACAGGCCAGCGATTCGGGGGAGCGCCGCTCCAGGTGGAAGATCATGCAGCGGATGTGGGTGCCCTCTACGCGTGGCTCCGTAGCACCGGACCGAATCATGTTGGCTTACATAAGATCGAGAGCGGCCTAATCGCGCATGGGCGGCAGCACTCAACACTCGTGAGCGTCTGCGGTACACTCCGGCGGCGCGGGATCTGTGACGCGGCTATCGAGGCGTGCCTACAAATCGTGAACGCTCGCCAGTGTGAAAAGCCTGGCCCCCCGGAAAACATCCGTAGGATTGTCCGTAGTTCGAGGGGCTGGAGTGTCGTATGAGTGCGATCCCATTCAAGCCTGTAATGGATTGGCTACCCGCGCTACCTGCCGCTAAAGGTGGACCGCTTGTGTCGGACAAAGACATCTGCGTTGACATGCTCGCCCAGCAGATCACCGCTACTCACCATTTCGCACGGGACGCGGGCGGACGGCTGCACGTCTTCAAGGGTGGCGTCTACAAACCATCGGGTGAATCATTCGTCAAGCAGGCTGTAAAAACAATCTATCGTGCATCCGGCATTGTCGAGAAGTGGAGTACACACAAGGCAAATGAAGTTGTTGAATATATCCGAGTGGACTGTCCGGAGCTGTGGCTCGATATCCCCGCGAACACCATGAACGTCTTGAACGGCTTGGTTGACGTTGCTTCGCTAAAACTGCGACCGCACTCGCCGCAGTTTTATTCCACCGTGCAAATACCTGTCCAGTTTGACCCGGCGGCCAAATGCCCAGCATGGGATCAGTTCATTTCAGAAGTGTTTCCGCCCGATGCGGAAGCGGTCGCCTGGGAAATACTGGCGTGGCTCATGACAACGGAGAACAGCATTCAAAAAGCCGTGCTGCTGCTGGGTGAGGGCAGTAACGGAAAATCGACTTACCTTCGAGCATGCACGGCATTCATTGGAAAATCGAATACTGCGGCCCTGAGTCTTCACAAGCTGGAACAGGACAAATTCGCGGCGGCGCGACTAATGAGCAAACTGGCGAACATCTGCCCGGACCTGCCCACGGCCCACTTATCTTCGACGTCAATGTTTAAAGCCCTGACCGGAGGCGACGTGCTGACGGCGGAATACAAATTTAAAGACAGCTTCGAATACCTACCATTCTGCAAGCTGGTATTCTCGGCCAACAAGCCTCCCCAGAGCGACGACTCAACACATGGATTCTTCCGGCGCTGGTTAGTGATTTCTTTCACCCGCTGTTTCGAGGAAGGAGTTCGCGACACGGCACGCCGAGAGGATCTTGACGCGCGATTAGCCCAGCCCGGGGAGTTAAGCGGCGTCCTGAACAAAGCGCTTCTCGCCCTGAAGCAGATCCGCGGCAAGGGCTTCACCCAGGCAGACTCGATGACACAGGCCTGGGATGAGTTTCGGCGCGCCACAGACCCGCTATCAGTATGGCTGGATCAGAATACAGTCCAATCGCCCGCCGCGATGGTTGCGAAGGGGGAGTTGATCGCGTCCTATTCCCGTTACTGCACCGCTTCGGGAAAGGCACTTATGACTACCAGCGCTTTCGGGCTGGCACTGAAACGCCTCAGGACGGGGCTGGAGGAAGGGCAGCGCACGCTGAACGGAAAAGTCCAGTGGGTGTATCTCGGTATTGGAATGCGCTCCGATCAGGAGGTTGAAGCTTCACGCGCTTCACGCACTTAACGCACTTCACTGCATATAAACCTATCGCGCGAGTTTGCGAAAGGTATAGCTAGAGAAGAATATATGGGGGAAGTCCGTTAAGTCCGTGAAGCGCGTGAAGCCGGGGACCGGGAAAGTGCGGCTTCAGGTTGAAGGCCGCTGGACAGAGCCTGAACAACCCCCAGGTGCCTCTATCATTCTTCACCCTTGCCCCACGCCCGGTTGCTCGCGACTGACCGCAGGTGGCTATTGCGAGGCTCACCGCCGGACGTCGCAGCAGGAACATGATTTAGGTCGCGGTACGCCGGTCGAACGTGGGTACGACGCCCACCACCGACGCCTCAGAGTTCTGTGCTTCCAGCGTGACGGCTGGCGCTGCGTTGATTGCGGATGGCAGCCTGACATTGTCGCCGACTATAGCCGGTTTGAGATGGGTGAGCCGCAGACCGACAGAGTGCTTGCCGAGCTTCGCGACAGACATAACAAAGGCGAACGCCATCTGCATGCTGACCACCAAATACCCATTGCGGAGCGTCCCGACCTGCGACTTGATCTCGACAACTTGCGAACACGATGCGATGGTTGCCATTCCGCGAAGACCAATCGGGAGATGGCGCGCAGGGAACCCACTGCTCGTCGATAGTCCCGATCACAACGCAGCCTCAGCGCCGAGTCCCGCGTTGGATACGGACACTCAGCGCCACCTTCGCCACAACGATTAAGAACGTTTCCTGCTCGAATCAAGCCGCGTTTCCACCTGCCAACCAATGAAGAACCAATTAAATCGACAGACGTTTACCACTTCGCGGGAACTGGAATATTTCTCCGAATCCGAACTGGTCACCCAGACCGGGTACCGCAAAGAAGAGTGGTGGCCTTGCGCGCTCGTGAAAGAACTGGTTGATAACTCTCTGGATGCGTGCGAGCAGGCTGGCATAGCACCGCACATCCAGATCTCTTTGGACGATTCGGAACTCATCGTCGCCGACAATGGCCCAGGCATACCGGATGACGTGGTGTGCCGCGTGATCGATTTTTCCACCCGAACCAGCGACAAGGCGGCATACGTATCGCCCAGCCGCGGCGCTCAGGGAAACGCGCTCAAAACTATCCTCGCGATCCCTTACGTCCTAAACGGCTGCGCCCCGACAATGACAGAGATCCAAGCCTGCGGAGTGCTGCATTCCATCAGGGTAGCCACCGACCAGATTGCCCGCCGTCCGCGCATTGAGCATCGCAGGACCGAAATTGTAAAAACCGAGGGAACCTCCATCCGCCTCCAGCAGCTTTCTGCTAGCTGGGA
>JANXQZ010000571.1 GCA_025353235.1 Bryobacterales bacterium | reverse complement strand
CCAACACGCCGCCGCTCGCGAGGGTGGCGGCTTTTTTACGGCTGCCGCATTGTGGTTGATCTCGCGATATCAGCCAACGCTCCGCAGCCCCGTGAAAGTGAATGTATGTTCTTCAGCGTATACCGCTCGCGCCATCGCGGTGATGCTAGCTGCTATTCCGTCAATCGTTTTCGGTGCCGGCTTCGCTTCGAACCAAGTGCATGCGCCGTCTTTGGCTGCCAGCAGATCCGGTAGGATCAGCGATTCACTTTGTGCGCCAGCAGTTAGCTTTTGGGGCTTTCGCATCATCCTTCCGTGCTTGAGTAGAGGTCTTGAATTGTGTTTTCCATAGTTTCCAGTGGTCTTGCATAACGGCGCACAGATACGAAAGCTAATCAGACACGAGCGCCCGGTCTCACTCCATACCCATAGAACAAAATCACAACGCTTGGATTCATCTCGAGTCCAGCCGATCTTGCCCGAGACATCTGCCTGAAGGAACTAGGCTGCGGCACTGGCCTCGCCCCACGACGTCCATCCATCGCGACTTGAACGGCTGAACATCTCCAGATACGGACCCGGGCTGCACGATTCAACTAAGTCAAGGAACGCTGCAGGCTTTGCACTGTGGCCATTCCCGCGATCCGCGTGAAAAACAGTTCCGACATCTTTCCGTTTCAGCATTTGGGACCCACGCACACCAAACAGCACATGCTCGGTTTGCCCGCGAAAATAGTTCCCCATCCCGTAATGCGGCTTCACCCACGTAAGCGTAGTAACGTATCGGAACCCATACGTCTCCATCAGTTCAAATCCCTTCGGGAGACTTCGATTGGTGATCCACATGTACAAATGGCAATCGCTATCAGCTAGTTCCACGACGGGCAACTCCATTAACTCCTGAATGCTCATCGTGGCGTAGTCTGGCTTGGCGCGGCCGAGTTGATTGACATCGCCCTCGTCGCCCCAATCCCAAGGTGGATCAATTACGATAGTCGCGAATTTGACACCAGCTGCAACTATTGAGACTTCTGGCACACTCTGGATCTTCTGCCGGTTCTCGTCGCGTCGCTGTTCTCGCTTTTGTTCCCGCTCAGCCTGGACGATCTTTTGGTACTCGCGGTCAATCGTGGTTTGGCCGGTCCGAAGTTGTTCCTTCACTTTTTCAGGGGCAGACTTGGTGATTACACGAACCTTGTGAATAGATGCCCGGGAAATACCAGCTATCTCTGCTGATGCTTGGAGCGAGTCGATCACGTCTGCCGTCTCGATTTGTCCAATATTGTACAAATCGAGAAAATGATCAAGTTCAGCCTCGCTGCTTTTGTCCCACATGAACCATTCATTGTTAAGCCTGAAATCTTTCAGATGTTCATGCAGCCGGGCTTCAATCGTCAAGTCGCCGTAAAACTCCTTGATCAGTTTTATCCCTGGAACGTGCTTCTTGATGTCTTCCTTGACGTTGGGCACCGTCTCGATGAGCGAAAGCTCGTAGACGCTCTGCGCATTGTCGGTCACCGG
>JANXQZ010000567.1 GCA_025353235.1 Bryobacterales bacterium | reverse complement strand
CGCGACCGTTTGATCCGCTGCGTGGAGGGAGCTAACTTGCGCGTGCTCCGTTGCACATATGCGAACACGCTGCTCGCGCCGGTTGCGTTTGCAAAGTTTCGTATTTGGGAGCCGCTGACTGGCCAGGCTCCCGCTACGGGGGTGGGTCCGGTATCCGCGTGGCTGGATCGCGCGCTGCATGTGCCACTCGGGGTGGAAGCCAGGTTGATTCGTTCTGGGTGGAATTTGCCGTTGGGTCAGTCGCTGGTGCTGGTTGCGGAAAAGCCAAGCTGAGCCAGCATGCCCACATGTGCTTGGCGCTTGGTTTTACGACTCCGCTTGCTCAGTTCGCTTCCCACGCTTTTCGACTATGAGACGGACGTTGGCGGCTTGGACACTTCAAGGACGTGGGCTGACCGTGATGGAGGAAAGAAGTGGGCTCTCAAAGGCGAACGGGTTGCTTTCGATTACTGAGATGGCACCAAAAAGGGATGCTCGGGATTGATCAGATAGTTCTTCTGCCGGGGCACCAGTACGGAGGGGACTTCCAGAACTGGCGAGACTTTGCTGTCGAGCCATGTTGATGCTCATCGAGATTCCCGACACCCTGAAGATCGACGTGTTCATTTAGTCCCTGCCGATCCCGCGGCATTCAGTCGGATTGGAGACGCCCTTACCGCTAAGATCCGCGTACTCTCGTTTGGCCAGCCGTACGGCGCGCACCTCTATGCAAGCACGCCGTATTTAATACGTAGGAGCAAGCTCTTGACGCGTTCGTAGCCGTCTTTTTCGCCGAGGAGATCGATTGGGGCTCTATTGTCGGTTGCGACATTAGGCTCCGAGAGCCATTGTGTGACTTTGCTCCTATCTCCGATGACGGCGGATGCCAGCCTGGAAATTTCCTTGATCTCGGCTGCGGGCAGCTCTGATACTCTTGGAATATCCTCTTTGTCGGAAGGTATCACGCCTTCAGTGTACTCTGAATGGTGCCCAGGCGAGCAAATCAACCAGGTTTCATCCCTTCGAGAGACGAGTGGCGATGTACCAACTGTTGCCAGCGACGTCATTGACGCTGCCACTCCGATCCCCATAATCATGATCGACCGGAGCAGCCATCGACTGGGCACCATACTCAAGGGCGCGGTTATAAACAGCGTCCGCGTTCTCCACATACAAGTAAAACATCCCTGGCATTGGCTGGTAAATCCCAGCTGCATCCCCGAGT
>JANXQZ010000538.1 GCA_025353235.1 Bryobacterales bacterium | reverse complement strand
GGGCAGCCAATCCTGGCTGCAGCCGGCTTTCCAGCCGGCTCACGCCACCCCTTCCATATACGCAGTCCCGATGCGCAAGCAGCGGACCACAATCGCGGTCAGATCATCCTCTAATTCGTGCACAGCCTTGCCCGTTCCCGCGCCTACGAACTCAAACAGACTGCTATGCAAACAGTGCGCGTCCGGCTGATCCTGTGCCAAGCCAACAATCCAGTCCTGCTGCAGCGTAGCGGAGCGGCTGGCAATCCGGCGCGCAATTCCGTCCGTGTACAGAATAATGCTGTCCCCTTCCCCGAGGCGAGTTTCTCCCTCCCAAATAGGAATGGTTCGATCAACGCCTGGAGTATCGAACTCGCGTTCCGACAAGATCGCGCTGCCTTCGCTGGGCGCCACCACCACCTTGGGATACGCCCCGGTCCGCGCATAGCTGAGCAGCCCATTGCGCATATCAACCACGGCATAAGCCACGGTAGTTCTCGCCACACCGGCTTCGAGAATGCCGCCCAGCGTGGCCTCCAGCCGTTGGACCACCTGCGTCGGCGTATAGTTGCCCCGCGCCGTATGCATCAAATATCCTTTGGCGAGAGCGATCGTGAGGGCCGACGCGAGTCCGCGATTCCCTCCTTCAGCGATAAAGATTCCAAGGCGACCGTTGCTCAATTCGAAAAAATCGTAAAAATCTCCGCCGACGACACGCGCCGGCAAACAGGAAGCATGAATGGACAAACCCGGAATCTCCGGGGGCGAGTGAGGCAGCAGTCGCAATTGCGCTTCCCTGGCCGCTGCAACTTCCTCTTCGAGAGATTGGCGCTCTGCAATGTGGCGCGCGTACTCGGGACGAACTTCTTCCTCTTTCCAAGTTCGCCCCCGCCGCCATGCCCAAAACTGCACGATCAACGTGGCAGTAACTATCCCCGTCATCCATGCGAAGAAGCTCGTCCAGTTCGGGTAAAGCACCGTAAGGCTGACCAGAGCGCCGACGAACTGAATCGCCACGCAACAGACCAACGCAGCCAGTAGATCAAAGGCGAAAAAAGGGATGAGAATACCCGGAACGTACACCGCCATCGAAATCAAGAGCGAACCAAGCGCAGGTTTGGTGGCCGCAACCCCCGAAGCCGCAATGGTAGTGAGCACGATCAGCACGAGCATGCGCAATCGGAGGTTGGTGAAGAATCTCGTGACAAACGCGAGAGGCTGCACCAACCCGCCAATCGTGAACAGCAGGCCGATCGCGGGCAACACCAGCATGAACGAGACCCAAGGCACGTTCATGTAAGCGAAGGGAACCGAGCTGAGCCCCTCCACGGCCGACCTTCCCGTGAACGCTGCTCTCAGCAGTTCCGTCAGCAGTAGAAACCAGCCCGCAAAGGTAACGCCTACCATCACCGACGCTCCCACGTTGCGGGAGAAAAGCTTCCCGAGCACGAGCGCATCCAGGGACGTCAGTTTTCCGGGGTAGGCTTCTCGCACGGCACCTTCGCCGCTCCCGTACGCGACTCCAACCAGAAGGCTGGCTCCGGCTATGGCAAGGCACATGAGCGTGTAAATGAACGCGAGCGGGATGGTGACCTCTTGATCCGTGGTCTGCAGAAGGGTGTCGTCGTAGCTGGTCAAAATCGTTCCAGCGAAGAACACGAAAATGAGCAAGCTCAGCAAAAGCGTGCGGGAGTGCGAAACTTCTTTCTGCGTCGCGCGACGTCCATAGCTGGTGATGCTGTAAATGGCGACGATCACAGCGAACAATGAGTAAGCCAGCGCGAACAGCGAAAGTAGAGTGTCGCCAGAACGCAGATGGCGGGCCGAGTAATCCGGATCCACCTTTCCTTGCAGGGAGCGGCTCAAGACTTGTCCGTTTCGAATCGACAGGCTATACACGAGCTCAAGTTCATGCAGCGGATGAAGCGGAGAGCGCCACGTGTACTTGCGCGTGGTTCCGCTTCCCGTGGCATCCAGGGTTGCCACCTCCGGCTTCGCGTCTTTGAAGATGTCTTTCAACTCCGCTTCATTCGAGAGCATCGCCGTAGCCGCGACAAGAGACTGCTCGTCCGATTGCGGAACAGATGCTTGCGGCTTTCCCGCATTGCGGACATCGTAGCCCAGAACATCGTTATTTAAAGAGAGCGCAACCGTCGCTCGATGGTCCTGATCGCGGGACTGCAGCAGCACGCGGACCACTACGGGTGGCACCAGCTTGCGGGCGCGGTCGCTTGCTTGGGCTTGAGCGCGCAGATAGCGAAATAGTTCGGGATCGGGAACGGCGGAGCAATAGGCCTTCCACTCACCCGCGTTCACGCCCAGCGTAGCTACGAAGCGGCGCGCGGCTGCAATGGCCGATGCTCGCCCCGTGGTCACTTTGAGCATGTAGGGGTCGCGATGCTCGTCCCTCACATGCAGCATGATTGCCCCGGCCAAGGCTAACGGCACTAGCGCGAAAAACACCAAGCGAACCCATTTTCGATAAGGGGGCAGGGCGCGAGGTTGGCTGGACCCGCGAATCAGGCGCAACACTAGACCTGCTCCGCCGGTCCGCGCTTGATCACCATCAGCGTGATGTCATCGAATTGGGGGGCGTCTCCCACGAACACGTCGATTTCGCGGAACACCTCGTCGACTATTTCAGTCGAGGGACGGTGGCGATTCGCACGCAGGCAAGCGATCAGCCGATCAATCCCGAACTCATTTTCCGATTCGTTCTGAGCTTCGGTGACGCCGTCGGAGTAGAGTGCCAGCAGGTCGCCATCTTCGAGGACGAACTCTTGCTGCTCGTAGGTGCGCTTTGGAAAAAGGCCAAGGGCAAGCCCGCTGCATTCCAGCAGTTGCGCGTCGCCGGTGGGGCGGAGCAGGATTCCGTCGTTGTGGCCGCAATTCACCCAGTGGCAAACCCCGGAGTCCGGCTGATAGAGGACCAGGATCGCGGTGGCATAGCGGTTGGACGGCGAACTGGCCCACAGAAGATCGTTGGCTCGGACGGCCAGCACCGGGAGCGTGGTGTCGCG
>JANXQZ010000524.1 GCA_025353235.1 Bryobacterales bacterium | reverse complement strand
TAAGGGTCTTAGTGTAATTCACGCTTCCGAGATAACGGTTGGCGGTGGTGATATTTGGGAACCCAGGAACGTTGGCGTAAACGAATGGCCTGGTTTGAGGATTTCGGTTGGAACCAAGAGTGGCGTAAATGTGGTCGCTGGCCGTAATGTTGTAATCGATGCGCTCCGTAAGCTCATCGCGGTTGTCGATCAAGCTGCCCTGCGAGAATAGAAACCCGCTCGGCGACGTGGGAATCAGCCCAGCCTTGATGTATGCTGCAGAGACTGAGTTGATCCTGTTGGGATCGATGATGCCTTGGGCAGCGAGTCCGGCGTTGGGCTGGAAAAAAGCATACTGCTTTAGGAAGTCTACGACCTTGGTGTCGGGGCCGGTACCGGCGTTATTCGAATGCGAGAAATCGCCTTGGAGTTCCGCAGGGGTAAAGGTGTTGACTTTCGCACTAGTCTGGAGCTGGGAAAGGCGCTGCCCCTGATAAGAGACCATGAAGAACAGCTTATTTCGCCCATTAAATAATTTGGGAATCCAGATCGGGCCGCCAATGGTGGCTCCGAACTGATTGCGCTTCGTGCTATCGCGCGGCAGGCCAGCCTGGTTATTGAAGAACGAGTTGGCGTTGAAATAGGAGTTCCTGACGAAATCATAGAGTGCGCCATGGAACTGGTTGCCGCCGGGTCGGGTGACCACGCTGATGATTCCACCGGCGTTGCGCCCATATTCGGCGTTGTAGTTGCTGGTCAGGACGCGGAATTCCTCAATGGCCTCGGGATTCGGATTCAGCACCAAGCCGTTATTCAGAAGGTTGGTGTTCAAACCGCCATCGAGCAGGAACGTCATTGAATCCGTGCGCTGGCCGGCGATGCTGAAGCCCGTGCCGCCCGCGACGCCATTTGAGCCCGCAACGCCGGGGATCACGCCCGGAGCGAGCAATGCCAAGCTCATCACGTTGCGGCCGTTTAACGGCGCTTCATGGATCTGCGTGGCGGTGACCACGGAACCGGTGGTGGCAGAGATGGTTTCAACGCCCGTAGGTGCGGCCTCCACCTGTACCGTCTCGGTGACGGCGCCAACTTCCAATTTCAAGTCGACCTTAAGCGATTGGTTAATCTCGAGTTTCAAAGGTTCAGTGACAACTCGGCGGAATCCGGCTACTTCAGCGGAAACGCGGTATTCGCCGATGGTCAACGATTGAATCTGGTAGCTGCCGTCGTTGCCTGTTAACGCGTTTACGGCGATTCCGGTTGCTACATTGGTTGCCGTTACCCTTGCGTTCGAGATCACCGATCCGCTAGGATCGCTCACCAAACCCACAATTCGTCCCGTCGCGTCTTGAGCGGCTGAGCGGAACGTGAAGATACAAAGAAACCCTAAGAAAGCCGGTAAAAACCGGCTGTAGATAGAACGATTGTTCATGACTTTTCCCCCTGCGACCCTTCGTACTTGGAATTCCTCACAGAATATAAAAAGTATACAATAGCGCTCACGACTTGTACCCGCTTAGTTCCACGCCCGCATCCCGAAGGGCTTCTTTCACCACCTCAGACGTAAGTGCGCGCAACTCCGTCTCCCGACTCTCTTTCAACCGCGTCCTGGCCGACCGCAGATCTTCCCTGCAGAAGCCTGGATGACACATGAACTCCGTAACCCCCTCGGGAAGCCGCCCGATCAACCTGGCTAATTCGACTGCATCGTAATTTCCCGTAATCCGAAATCCCGCGAAGTGATCCGTCATTTGGCAATGATGCGCGCTCAGCACCCGCTCAAATCGGCCACGCACCAAACCAAATGCCCGACTCACCAGCCGCTTGCTCAAGCTAACGCCACTCGCCTCGAACGGAAAGTCGAAGGGACGCCGCACCCAACGAATTCCGAACTCCTCAGAAATGCGTGCAACCGCATCCAGCACCGGCGGGAATAGATGCGTGTGTTTGTGAGTATCGAGATGGGTCGGCTGCAAGCCTGCATCCAGAATGCGGCGTACTTGCTTGGCGAGTTCCGAGTAGATCGGGATACGCCGCAGCGCCACCGCCCGCATCAATGCTGGCACGCT
>JANXQZ010000500.1 GCA_025353235.1 Bryobacterales bacterium | reverse complement strand
TCCGGATCTTCCACCCCTGACCTGTCCTTTCGATCCGGGCTACGATCCGGCGACAGTCGAGTCCCACTTAGAGCAGAGCCATCATTTGATGGCCTCGCTCAAAATATCCATGGCTTGTTGGATGGTGGCGGAGCAAGCCTCCACCTGTCGAAAAATCGCTGCTGCGCGCCGCCATGGAGTGGCCACTGTGACCGGCGGCGGCCCCTTTGAAATCGCCGTAGCGCAAGGCGCTCTGGAAGACTATCTGGATCTCTGCGCAGAAATCGGCGTGTCCAGAATCGAGTGCGGCGAAGGCTTCACCGACATGCCCCTGCCGGCGGAACGCGTGGTGCGGGCTGCCGCGCAACGCGGCCTGGACGTCCAGTTTGAACTGGGCGAGAAACATACGGGGGCTTTCACGGATACCGCCATTGATCAACTGGTCGATCAAGGCCGCCGCTGGCTGGATGCGGGCGCTTGCGAGTTGGTAGTGGAGGCCCGGGAAAGTGCGAAGGGCGTCGGCCTATTCGACGATGACGGGAATTTCAATCCAACTTTCGCGGAAAGATTTGTGGCAGCTTTTGGAATCGACATCGTAACCTTCGAAGCTCCCAACAAGCCCAGCCAGTTTGCGTTGCTCGATCATTTCGGGCGCTATGTGCGGCTGGCCAACGTTCGACTGGAAGAGCTGCTGCGCGTGGAGATCTATCGCCGCGGTCTGCATTCCGACGCATTTTCGCGCGCCAATCTGCGGCCCGCCTATCCCGCTATGAGCGTTGCCTGAGCCGGGGCCAATCATGCAATCGCAAGTGATCATAGATTGCTTTCCTGAAAGCGCGCGGCGCTACGCGGCTGGCTACGTGGTTGTTGCCGTGGACGTGATTCGAGCAACCACATCGGCGATCACGGCAGTCGCGTCCGGACGCCGCTGCTTCACCGTCCCTTCCCTCAAGCAATCGCGGGCGTTGGCAGCCCGGCTGGAAAATCCGCTGCTCGTGGGAGAACTGGGCGGCGACATGCCGGAGGGTTTCCACATGAATAACAGCCCCGTCGAGTTGCTGCAGCGAACTGACCGGGATCGGCCCGTGGTATTGCTCTCAACCTCCGGCACGAGGCTGATCGATGAAGCGCAAAACGCTGACCTGACGCTCTTAGCCTGCTTTCGCAACTGGAAAGCGACGGCGCGCTTTCTCGCGGGCAAGTTCAATCGCATCGCTCTGATAGGCGCGGGCAGCAGGGGTGAATTTCGCGAGGAGGATCAGATGTGTTGCGCTTGGATTGCCGAGGAGCTGCTCGCGTCGGGTCATTCTGCGGTCAATGAGGAAACGCTGGCGCTGGTCCACCGCTGGCGAGGCGAAGCGCCGGGAGCCTGCGTCGTCAGCAACAGCGCCAAATATCTGGTGCGCACGGGCCAGGAGAAAGACCTCGATTTCATTACCACGCACGTGAACGATCTTTCCAGAGTATTCGTTGTCCGCGCAGGCGAAGTAGAAGAACTTGAAGCCGCCGCTAGCAGTAGCCGGCCCAGAGTGGAGATGGTCGCTAATGGCTGGGGGGCACATGCCAGCTCAGCCTGACGTCTCAACGCCGGTAGTTGTGATCCGGTGCGCGCGCCACGGTGGATTGGGCATAACGAGGACTCTTGGCAGGATGGGCGTCCCGGTCTACAACGTAGACGAAAGCAAGTTCGCGCCGGCGTTTTATTCGCGGTACTCGACTGGCCGTTTTACCTGGGACGCTGAACTGGCGCCCGCTGAGAAGACCGTCGAAGCTCTCTGTGAGCTTGCGGCGAGAATTGGCCGCAGGGCAATCCTCGTTCCCACGTCAGATGGAACGACCATGCTAGTGTCCGAACACGCCAGCAGGCTCAGCGAATGGTACGATTTTCCGCACGTGGAGCCCACCCTCGTGCAAGCTTTGTGCAGCAAGCGCGAGATGTATTTCCTGGCGAAGAAGCACGGTGTTCCCACGCCGGACGCAGCCTTCCCGCAATCGCGCGCAGAGTTGGTCGAATGTTCGAAAAGCTTCAGATATCCTGTGATGGCCAAAGGGATCTTCGGCATTGAACTGGAGCGCATTGCCGGTAAGCGCATGTTCTTAGCGAACAGCCCCGAGGAGCTGCTTAGCATCTACGACAGATTTGAAGACTGGTCCCGGCCGAACATCATGCTGCAGGAATTCATCCCCGGCTCCGTCGAAATTAATTGGATGCTCAACGCCTACTACGACCGGAACAGCGATTGCCCGGTCGAATTCACGGGCCGCAAAATACGCATGTACCCGGCCTATACGGGACTGACGAGCTTAGGAGAATGCGCGCGAAACGAAACGATCGCCCGCACCACGCGCGAATTCATGAAGGCGTGCGGCTATCGGGGCATCCTCGACATTGGATACCGCTACGATCAGCGCGACGGCCAGTACAAAGTGATCGACATCAACCCTCGAGTGGGCGCAACCTTCCGCTTGTTCGTTGGCGCGAATGGCATGGACGTGATTCGCGCAATGTATCTGGACCTGACGGGACAGCCAGTGGAGTTCGCGCCCGCGCCGGAAGGCCGCCGGTGGCTGGTAGAAGATGTCGATCTTATATCGAGCATGCGTATTTTGCGGCCCGTGAATTCGACCGGGCAATCGCTGTTCCGGTCGTAGTAGGCGTTGAGCATCCAATTGATTTCGACGGAGCCGGGGATGAATTCCTGCA
>JANXQZ010000494.1 GCA_025353235.1 Bryobacterales bacterium | reverse complement strand
GCCCCCGAGCGCACGGGCGGAAGGTATCTTTGCTATCGCTGGCATGGCGATAATCCGGTTACGTTTCAGCGTTACATGAAGCACACGATGGAGCATGGCCACGCCAACAACCGAGGCGACAATTTCTATTCGGTCTGCTACTGGTACCAGAGCGAGCCGTATACGAATTTTCCCGCTTTGCCACCGACGGACCTGCGGGTTCCACGAGTGCGAACGGCCTGAGCGCGGCCGACACGGTAACATACTAACGTGTCCCGGTTGTTCTGTCTGCTACTGCTCCCGCTTTTGTTAAGTGCGGACGACCGCTGGGTGGAGCTAGGCTCGGGTCCGTTCCATGTGCTCTGTGCGGGGGGCGATAAGGCCGCGCGTGAGCAGATGAATGAGTTGGAACAGTTCCGTCATGCGCTCGGTTTGGCTTTAGGTAAATCGGACCTGCACCTAACTTGGCAAGTTGAGGTGATCGTATTTAAGAGTGGACGACAGCTCCCCCCGACAGCTTCAAATCTGGCTCTTGCGCGCGACTCATATATCATCGCGACCACCGAGAATTCTGGACTTTCGCCGGACCGCTTTCGAGAGCTCGCGCGTTTGTTCGTCGAGCAGAACACGAGCCGCTTGCCCGTTGAGATTGAACGGGGCTTGCTGGATCTGTTCTCGACTCTCCAAGTGAGCGGCACTCACATCGCGTTGGGGAGTCCGGTCCCGGTGGCCGCTCGCTCGCGCGACTGGGCTAGAATGCATCTGCTCAACGTGGACCCGGCTTATGCTGGCCGCACGCGGGTGCTGATCAGCAATCTGGAACAAGGGTCCGATCTAGATGTCGGTTACCGCAACGCTTACGAGAAGTCAGTAGCGCAAATCGATAAACAGCTCGACGCTTACATGGCGGCGGGAAGTTTTGGAACTACGACTATCTCTGCGCGGCCAATTAATGCGATGCGCGATTTTCACCTTTCCACGGCGGACCCGGACACCCCGAAGGTGGCAATGGCGGATTTGCTGCTGGCCGCCAACTCCGCGAATGCCGAATCGGCCTACAATGCTCTGCATGGATCGGACGCTGCGGAAGGGCTTGGCCTGCTGGCATTGCGGGCGAACAAGAAAGCTGAGGCAGCACGTCTCTTCGCGAGCGCGATAGCATCTGAAACGAAGAATGCACGGGCGTACTTTGAGGCCGCGCTTTTAGAATCTGATCCGGCGAAGGCTCGCAGGGAATTGGCTCGAGCGATCACGCTGAATCCGGCCTGGTCCGAGCCGCCCTACCGTTTAGCTCTGCTCGAAACGGACCTCGACCGCAGAGCCGAATTACTCAAGAAGGCCACCTTGCTCGATCCGCGCCACGTGGAATATTGGCAGGCGCTCGCAAAGAATGAGACCGATGCGGCGCGGTTCATTGATGCGCAGAAGGCTTGGGGCGGAGCTGAGCGAGCGGCCGCAACTCCCGAAGAGCGCACCCGCATTCGTGAGACTCGTCTGCAGCTGCAAGGCGACCGCGCTGAACATGAAGCGTCCGAGCGGCGGCGCAAAGCGGAGTAGGAAGCCCGCGATTTGGAGCGCGTAAAGAACGCCAGCATGACGGCGATCCATGAGGCTGAATCGAAGACGAATAAGAGGTTGAACCCGGATGGGACCGCATCGCCCAAGGCTCTGGATTGGTGGAACGGCCCGGATGCTTCCGGCAAGCTGGATGGCACCCTCCAGCGGTTCGACTGCCTGGGGCGTCAAGCTCGGCTTGTTGTTCTTAACGGGACGGGCAAGATCGTTCAACTGCTGGTGCCCGACCCTAGCCAGATTGTGCTTTCGGGTGGCGGGAAACTGACGCTGGCTTGCGGACCGCAGAAGCCTGCGCGTAAAGTGCTCGTCCTTTAGACTCCAAAGCCAGATAAGAAGCTGGGGACGGCGGGCGAGGCGGCCAGCATCGAATTCCGTTGAAAGAGGCGCTGAAAGGCTGGATCTTTAAGCGGCTGGGCAAGGATCCTGAAGCGGTGGTGGTCACGTTTGCAAGCGGACCTTCCGATCTGGCCACGCGCATGTTCGATGAAATTCGACAGCTGGTTCCCGACCGGCGGCATTTCCTGATCGCTCCCGAAGATTTTCCTGACGCGCGTTCGATCCGCAGGCACCTTCGCCCTTATCGTATCGGCCTCGCTCCGGTTCTGTTTAGTCGCGAGCGTGAATATGCTTGGATGCGCCAAGCCGCGTTTCAGATCGCGCCCGGCAAGATCCTGGCCTTTAATTCAAGGCTGGAGCGGCACCATCTCAGTCTAAGGAGTTGGATCGCATCAATTCTCTTCTTACGCGGCGTGCCGCTGGATCGAATCTTTCTTCGGCCGAGTTGGCTGGTCCCGTGGAAGCGGGACCGATCCAAGTATCCGACTCAGCATCATGAGCATGTCGGTCGGCCATTCTCGCCCGAGCGTCGGAGGGTCGGGATTCTCACGCCCTATTTCCCCTATCCGCTCTCGCATGGCGGCGCTGTCCGAATGCACGCCCTGATCCGCGAAATAGCGGAGCGATTCGATGTGGTGCTCTTTTCGTTTGCGGATCGGGAGGGTGTCGAGGTGGGTCCGATGCTGGAGTTTTGCGCTCGCGTGGTCGTGGTTGAGAAGCCCCGTTATCGCGAGCCTCGGTGGTCCAGCTTGGTGCCGCCGGAGGTCGCTGAGTTTCGTTCGCCGACGATGGAGAAGGTTGCTCTCCGCTTGGTGCGGGAACTCCAGATTGAGGCGCTTCAAGTGGAGTACACCGCGCTTGCACCCTACGCCGGGGACATCCTGGTGGAACACGATGTCACCTATTTGCTGTATCGCCAGGTGCTTACGCGTGAGCCCTCGCTTAGCGCCTGGTGGAACTACTTGCGTTGGGTTCGTTTTGAAAAAAGCTGGATCGGGCGCTATAGGCGAGTGGTCGTGATGTCGGAAGAAGACCGCGTGGCGCTAAATCGGCCCAATGTCGTGGTGATCCCTAACGGCGTGGATTTCGCCCGCTTCCGACCGGAACATGAGCGGCCGGGCGAGAGGCTGCTGTTTATAGGATCCTTTCGGCACTTCCCAAACATTGTCGCTTTTCGATTTTTCTTTGAGCGAGTCTGGCCTTTCTTGCGCGCGGAATCGGAGGGCATTCGACTGACGGTGGTGGCTGGTCCAGATCCCATTTTGTATTGGCGGGAGCATACCGGCTTGCTTGCGTTGCCGGTCGATGATCGGGTGGAGATCCATGGTTTTGTCGCCGACGTGCGAGGTCTCTATATTGAAACGAATCTCGTTCTGGTGCCTACGCTCGTGTCGGCAGGTACTAATCTCAAGGTGTTGGAGGCGCTCGCCATGGAGCGCGCGGTGGTCTCGACAACTTCGGGATGCGCGGGCCTTGGACTCAAGCATGGCGAGACGGTCTGGATTGCGGACGAGCCCGCCGATTTCG
>JANXQZ010000491.1 GCA_025353235.1 Bryobacterales bacterium | reverse complement strand
CCTCTGAATGTGGCGCCTCCAGAGCGAGATCTTTTCGGCTCTGAGGAATAATCCCGCGTGAGCAGGCTCCATATGCTCGACACCGATATTGCGAGCTATATTATCAAGGGCCGTTCTCCGACGATCGAAGCAAGGCTGACGGCCCTCCATCCTTTCGCTGTATGCATCTCGGTGATCACGCGCGCCGAATTGCTGTTCGGGTTGAAACGTCTTCAGCCCGATCATCGCATCCACATCGCAGTACGTCAGTTCTTAAAAATTGTCCGGGTGTTGTCCTGGGATGCCGAAGCAGCGGACTTCTACGCCGATCTTCGGCATCAGCTGGGCAGCACAGGCCAGCTAATCGGCGAATTGGACATGATGATCGCGGCGCATTCGTTGGCTTCAGCCGCAGTCCTGGTGACCAATAACCTGAAACACTATCAGCGGATAAATGCTCCTCTCACCATTGACAACTGGGCCGAGTCGGCGTAAAGCTCACGCCGCAAGAGGCATGGCCACCACTGCTGCGACTTGCGGACGCTTTTGGCTGAGGCAAATGTAGCAATCGCACCGGGACCTCACACGGGAACTTCGCTCCAAACTATCCAGAGTGGCGCGAATCGCTGCCAGCGCACCTTCTTTGTGGGGACTATCCGGCCACGTCTCTACGCTATGCAATCTGTAATGCTCCATCGCCAACCATTGATCTTTCATCGCATCCTCATCCGACATCTACTGTGCAACGCAAATGCCAACTTGCTTTCCCGTCTCTTACGTGACGGCAAGTCTCACAATGTTTCATTTCGACGAACCGGCGTTCCAAAACAGGGCACGTGGTTTCATTATGAGGACACTAACCGCCAGCGCTTAGCATCGTCTCTCCACTATGACGATTCGAAGCACCTTACAAATCGCAGCAGCGATCTTGCTCACGGTTGTACTGGCGGCTGGAGCTAAGGGGACTCGTACAGAGCAGGCATGTCGATTTCTGAAGGCTTATCAAACCGTCAAAAACACAGACGCTCCCATAAACTTCTGGGAGCGCCTGGTTTGCAGCTATGTATTAGCGAACGCGCGTACTACTTCTTAACGGCGCGGCGGGGGGCGGTGCCTTCTTGCCGGAGCCGCAGATCCCTTGCCCGTCCAGCCATGCAGCTTATCCTTTTCGACATTAAAATTCACCATGAAAGGATTGGCAGTGTAGCTGGTTGGGACGCCTTCAAAAGATAACTCGGTACCGGGTTCCACTTTGCCTGGAAGCGCGGTCTCGAAATGGAGAGTTGCGTCGGGGGTGGTGCCATCCAGGTTGCTGAGCACGATGGTCTTAGGATTGGTTTCGGGTTCCAGCTTCACCACTTTGCCCCGCAGCGTCGGCACAAGCGATCCCTTCATCTTTTCGAAGTAGGCGGCGCCATCGGCGGCAGTGAGGGCATCCCTCAAATTCTTCCAAAGGGTAAGTTGCGGATTCGCCTTTGCTTCCTGCTCCGCCTTCGCGTCCTTATCTTTCTCAATATCGACGACGCTTACGATGCTAAACCCCGATGGTGGAGCTGCATTCCCCTTTGCAGTGGCCTTCAATTGGTCCAGGCCGTCTTTGCTGCCGTGGTAGTTGACGTACGCCTTGTCCAAATACTGATTCGCGGCTTGCCGAATCCCAGCGCTCGCCGCGCCTGCCCCGTCGTAGGAGCCTGCCCGGGCAAAATAGTACATCGTTTCGGGCATCTTTTCTACTTTCTTCTGAGCGGCTTCCACGATGCCAAGCCAATACGCGACGTCCCCATTAGCAGGGTTTGATCCCAAGCTCAGCTTAAACTCGCTTTCCGCTTTTTCATTCTCTTTCCGCTGCATGGCCGTCCAGCCGAGAGTAGAATGGGCCACGGCCGCAATCGGCTTCTTGGTAGTGTCCCATTGAGCGTCGTTCATCGTGGCGGGCTTTTGCTTGTCCAGATTGCTCAACATGCCGTTGGCTGCCTTATCACCCTGATCGAGAACGTCAGGCGGCACAGTGGTAGATCCAGGCGTTACCAAGGCAGGAGTGTAGAGAGTTATATAGTAAAGAGCTGTAAACGCATTCGGGTCGGCTGCCAGGATTTCTTTGGCGGTATTCACCGCATCCTGAACCTTCCCTTGCCCCACTTGGTTAGTCAGGTAAAGTTCGCGTCGCTCCTTTAAGTACTGAGTTTCAGGGTACTGCTTCTTCCACTCGTCAAGTTTTCCTATGTTTGCCGCCGGATCCTTGCCGGTCCGCGCAGCTTCGAAAAGGTCGTATTCGGCTCGATCTTTCCATTGCCGCTGTTCGGTCGCTCCAGCAGCGGGCGCCGCAGCGGCTTGTGCCCGCAACAAGGTCGCCGGGACAGAGCCAACAATGCCCATCAGGGCAATTGCAATAAAAATTCTAGATGGTTTCACCAAAACTCCCCGCCTCCAAGATGTCCAGTGTAATCTTATCTGAGTCCGGCAAACCGGGCCTCCCAGAGCAGCCGTTCTTCGCACACCGCTCTCTAATCCCTTTAGATTCGCAGTCGGTGCAATTGCGGAGTATAGCCGAATCCGCCACACGATAGCAACTTTCCTGTACGTTAGATGTCTACGCCATGAATCTTGTTCCCTGGTCTGCATGGAATTTCAAAGCGGCCACCGGGCTCGCGGTACCGGTAAACCTTCATCTCCGTAATGCGTTAATACAGGTGAGAGGGAACTTACCGTTATGAAATGGAAAGGGTTCGTGGCGTGCGCCTTGGCTTCATCGCTCTTGGTTCCTCCCGGGTTCGCAAACCGGAAAATCCCCGAGCCAGTACAGCAGCAGGCCAAACTGTTTCAGACGAAGCTCAGCAAGGACAAGCAAATTCTCCACGCGCTCGATCGGCTAACCTTCGGCCCGCGCACGGGCGACTACGAACACGTAAAGAAAATCGGGTTGAAAAAGTGGATCGAACAGCAGCTCCATCCCGATCAAATTCCGGAAAGCGCCTTCTTGCAAGCTAAACTCGCCCCTCTCGAATCCCTTCGGATGTCCTCAGCGGAAGTGGTGCAGCACTATCCCCAGCCGCAAATGATCAAGGCGATTGCCGATGGGCGCCAGCCGCTGCCGGAAGATCCGCTCCTGCGTGCCTCGTTGACCCGGCTCATCGCCCGCTATAAAACCAAAAAGGCTCAGGGCGGCGATATTTCGGACAAGATTGACGATCTGGAACCGGTGAGGGCCATGGATCAGTTCCTCGATCCAGCCCAAGTCAAGACTTTAAAAACCGGAACGGCGGACCAAAAGAAAGCGCTACTGGCATCTTTGCCTCCTGGTCAACTGGACGACTTTGTAATCAGCCTGCCGCTTCCCATGCGCCAACAGCTCTTCAACGTGGCGTCAGTGAATGTGCGCCGAAAGATTTTGCTGCTCCGAGCGCCCCAACAAGTAGTCGCCTACGATCTGGTGGAATCGAAGCTGCTGCGAGCGGTTTATGGGAATCGCCAGCTTGCCGAGGAACTCGACGATTTTTGGTTCAACCATTTCAATGTGTATTACGACAAGGGTTCGGACCGTTTTCTAATTCCCTCCTTCGAGCGCGACGCCATCCGCCCGAATGTTCTGGGACGCTTCCGCGATCTGCTGGAAGCTACGGCCAAGAGCCCGGCCATGCTGTTCTATCTGGATAACTTTCAGTCGGTGCGGCCCGACATTGATGCCAAGGCCAAGAACCGGAAGACCAAGCGAGGCCCGAACGAAAATTATGCCCGCGAATTGATGGAGTTGCACACGCTCGGAGTGAATGGCGGCTATACCCAGCACGACGTGATTGAAGTGGCGCGCTGCTTCACGGGTTGGACGATTCAGGAACCTCGCAAGGGAGGCACTTTCTTCTTTAACGAAAAGGTGCACGATAAGGGCGAGAAAGTGGTTCTGGGCCATACAATCCCAGCGGGCGGCGGAATCGAAGACGGCGAGAAGGTGCTCGACATCCTGGCGCATCAGCCCGCCACCGCAAAGTATATTTCTCGCAAGCTGGCGCAGCGTTTCGTCGCAGATAACGCCCCGCAAGCGCTGATTGATCGGATGGCAAAGACGTTTCTCGACAAGAATGGCGATATTCGCGAGGTGCTGAAAACCATGCTCGGCTCGAAAGAGTTTTGGTCGGAAGGGGCCTATCGCGCCAAGGTGAAAACTCCCTTTGAGATGGTTGCGAGCGCTGTAAGGGCACTGAATGCGGACGTGGATGACGCCTACGCGTTGGCCAACCAAATCGCCACGCTTGGCGAGCCGCTTTATCGCAAGCAGGAGCCGACCGGATACTCCAATATGAATGCCGAATGGGTAAACTCGGCGGCTTTGCTCGGCAGGATGAATTTTGCGCTCAACTTGGCGCAGAACAAGGTGGGCGGGGTCAAGGTAGACACCGCGAAGTTTGGCAAGGCAGACCCGTCCGAAATCGCGCAGGCTCTGTTGGTGCGCGACATGTCGCAGCAGACCCGCTCCACCATCGAGAACGCGCTCAAGGACAAGGCTCCGCAAGCCGGGTTGGTCGCCGGCCTCGTGCTCGGTTCGCCCGAATTTCAACGAAGGTAATTGAGGTTTCCAAATGCAGGCATCTAGACGCGCATTCTTAAAAGGTTCGGCCTTGGCGATGTTCGGCCTCGGCGCGGCACCCATGTGGCTCTCCAGAGCGGTTTATGCCGGCGAAGGACCGGCCCGCCGCAGGAAGATACTCGTCGCAATTTTTCAGCGCGGGGCGGTGGATGGGTTGAACGTGGTGGTCCCGTTTGGTGAGCAGCGCTATTACGATCTGCGCCCGAGCATCGCCATTCCAAGGCCGGATGGAACTCCCAAGTCGGCCATCGACCTGAACGGCTTTTTCGGACTGCACCCGGCGCTGGCTCCGCTGAAGCCGATTTTTGACGCGCAACGATTGGCGATCGTGGATGCTGTGGGTTCGCCCGATCCGACGCGGTCCCACTTTGATGCGCAGGATTACATGGAATCGGGCACGCCTGGCTACAAGGGCACGAACGACGGGTGGATGAACCGGGCGCTGGCCAAAGAAGCGGGTCCGAATTCGCCTCTGCGGGCCGTGAGCCTGGGCGCGAATTTGCCCCGAAGCTTGCGAGGCCGCAACGATGCGATCGCGATCAACAATTTGAACGAGTTTCAGATTAAAGACATTCGGTCGTCGGACTCCTTCGAAAGCATGTACGCCAGCAGCGTGGATACGATGCTGCATGGCACGGGCAAGGAAACTTTCGATGCGATCAAGATCATGCAGTCTCTCCAGAAGCAAACGTATGCGGCTGCGAATGGAGCGAAGTATCCGAACGGGCGCTTCGGACAAAGCTTGCAGCAGATTGCACGGCTGATCAAGGCCGACGTTGGCCTAGAGGTTGCTTTTACCGATATCGGCGGCTGGGACACGCACGTGAATGAAGTGGCGCAGAATCCGGCTCAAGGCCAACTCGCGAATATTCTGGGCGATTTTGGCGGTTCGCTGGCGGCGTTCTATCAAGATTTAGGAGACCGGATGGAGGACGTTACGCTCGTCACCATGTCTGAATTCGGGCGGACTGCCAAAGAGAATGGCAATCGCGGCACGGACCACGGCCATGCAAACGCAATGTTCATCATGGGCGGCGATGTGCGCGGAGGCAAGGTCTACGGCGACTGGCCCGGTCTCGAAGCCGAGCAGCTTTACGAAGGGCGTGATCTGAACCTGACTACCGATTTCCGCGATGTACTCAGCGAATTGGTTTCGCACCACTTGGGAAATCGGAATCTTAAGGCCGTTTTTCCCGGTTACGAAAATCCGAAGTTCCGGAACATCCTGGGGTAGTGCGGTGAAGCTCTGTTGAGGCGAACGCCGTAGCTTCCAGTGGCCCAATCAGCGATAGCCACGGACCTCCTGCATACTGGATCCGCCCGATACCAGACCAACAGCGGGGAGAGTGGTGAGTAGATCCAGAACACTGGCTACGGCTTGGGCAGGGCTTGATGAGAAGCGGTGTGAGGTTTGCAAAGCAGCTCCACGCTGACCTGGATATGTTTTTGAATACTCGCGAAGTGGGAGTCGGTTCAGTTCACGCCGCGTTTACTTCCAAATTATCAACAACGGTGGTTGGCACAGGTATGGGATCGCCATCTTCCTCCATACCCTGAATGTGTAACGTTACGGCTTCAGCCATTCGCTGCTTAGTCTGTTCCAACGTGCGCCCCGTCGCAATGCAACCTGGGAGGTCCGGAACGTGAGCGCTATATCCCGTTCCGGTCCGAGCATAGATAACCGCATAGAATATTTCCATATGCACCGACCTTACTTTACCAGTCCCGCCTGTTTAAAAATGCTGACGAGCGTACCCGTATCCACATCGTCTCCGGGATGGCCAGCAATTGTGACCCGCCCTTTTTTTGCTGGATGTCTGTATTGACGATGGCCGGTGCCCTTGCGTGCCAGCATTCGCCAGCCATCCTCTTCCACCCGCCTAATGACATCCCTGACCTTCATACTGGCGAGTGGAAACCCAGTTAGAAGACCCTCCTAGACGTTCATCACGCGATTCATTCTCTCAATCGCTTCGTCGATCTCCCCCGTATTCTTAAACCCAATCGTAACGGCATCCACCGCCCCCAGATTCATCGCGAACTTCATAGCCTCGTCGCGATCCTCCGGCTTGGTGAACCGCCCTTCCCCAACCAGCTTCATGCTGATCACGCCAGCCCCCTGCGCGTGCACTTTCTTCGTGTGCTTAACCACTTCGTTCACATCGCCAAGCGCTTCCACGTCCCGCATTTCCGGCGTATCCATCTTCGTGCCGTTATGATTCATGCGGATCATCGCGATGTCCAGCCACTGGTTGCCCGGAAACGTACGCAACGCGGGCAATCCGTGAACGGAAGCACCATGCGCGAGAATCACTTTCTTGCCTTTAGCCTCCGCGAATCCGTCCTGAAGACGCTTCGTGTCTTCAGGCCATTTCGGGCTGCGCATGCAATGCAGCAAGAGAATGTCGAAGTACTCGGAACCGGTCTGCTTGCGAAACGCATCGATCTTCAAAGTAGGATCGTCATCGCCGTGGACGCTATATTTCGTCATCAGCTTATAGCTGTCGCGCGGCAATCCCTTGAGCGCGATGCCCAGCATCTCCGGCATCCCCTTATAGCTTTCGGCGGTTTCGAAAAAGCGAATGCCCCGCTCGTGCGCGTAGCGAACCAAGCGCGTAAACTCTTCCTGGCCAAGATCCCTTTGAACCTTGCCGCTAGCTGTTCCCGTGCCGAATGCGAGCCGCGTGACTTGCACGCCCGAATTGCCTAGAGTGACCCAGTCCGTAGCCGTACGCTTAGCAGGTGCGGCATTGGCGACCAAGCCGCCCAGAGCGGTGGCGGCTAAACTGGATTTGAGGAAATGGCGTCTGGTGAAATGTGCCTTTATGAAGTCTGACAATGGACACCTCCCGAGGCCACAGTATCATATTTGAGACCCCCATGATGCCCATCGTCTTTCTGCTGCTAGCCCTGCAACTCATGCCAAGTCCATCCATGGAACAGCGCGTCCGCTCTGAGATCGCGAATTTTTCCGGGACGGTGACGCTGTATGCGAAGAATCTGGACACCGGCCAGACTTACGGAATTAAGCCTGACGAACGTGTCCGAACGGCCAGCACGATCAAGCTCGCGATCATGGTTACGGTTTTTGACCAGGTTGCACACGGCTTGGCCAAGTGGACCGACACGCTGCCCATCACAAAAGACGGGAAGGTCTCTGGATCAGGCGTAGTGCGCGAGCTTTCAAACGACACCCGCCTGCCCATCCGCGATTTGGTGAACTTGATGATCGTGGTGAGCGATAACACCGCCACCAATGTTCTGCTCGATCGCTTCACGGCGGATGCGGTCAACGCGGAAATGGATAAACTGGGGTTCCCTCAAACACGCTCCCTGCGCAAGATCCTTGGCGATGGAACAGACCTGAAGCCCAACCCGAGCGGATTCAGCAAGGCTGGCCGCATCAAAGAGAATGAGCGCTTTGGCATTGGCGTCAGCACGCCTCAAGAGATGGTGCTCCTGCTGGAGAAGATCGAGCGTGGCGAAGTCGTCGACCCCGCTGCTTGCAAAGAGATGATTGCTATTCTCAAGCGACAACAATACAAGGACGGGATCGGACGCCATGCCGGCAACATGCCGGTAGCCAGCAAGTCGGGCTCGCTCGATCACCTCCGCAGCGACGTTGGAATCGTTTACTCTCCTCACGGCCGGATCGCAATTGCGATCACTTGCGAGGATATTCCCGTGATCGATTATTCAGAGGATAATCCGGGTAATTTGCTCATCTCTCGCATTTCGGGAATCCTGGTAGAGGGCCTGAGCCGCAAACCTTGATGGAGCGGTACGCATTGTATAATCGGGAAGGCTGGACCATCCAAGTTGAGGTAGCTGAATGAAAGGTGTTGTGCTGGCCGGAGGAACGGGCAGCCGGCTATTCCCACTTACTAAGATCACGAACAAGCATCTGCTTCCTATTTACGACCAGCCGATGATCTATTACCCGATCCGGACCTTGGTCAGCGCCGGAATTCGCGACATCTTGATTGTCACCGGGGGACGGAACGCGGGCGACTTCCTTCGATTGCTCGCGAATGGTAAGGAATTTGGCTTGAAGCACCTTGACTTCACTTACCAGGAAGGGGAGGGCGGCATCGCCGACGCTCTGGGGTTGGCCGAACACTTCGCAGACGGGCAGAAGATTTGCGTGATTCTTGGCGACAACATCATCGAAGGAAGCATTCGCGACGCCGCCGACCAGTTTCGCAAACAGGAGCGCGGTG
>JANXQZ010000475.1 GCA_025353235.1 Bryobacterales bacterium | reverse complement strand
CTTGAGGCTCACTTCATCAATGCCAAGGCGGCGCCCCACCTCATTCACCCAAGTCTGATCTTCGGTAATCGCAGTTAGCCGACCATTCTCGAACGAATACGCGCGGCTATCTCCCACACTCGCGATCAGTATCTCGGAACCTGCTTCGAGCGCAGCCACCAATGTAGTCCCCATGCCATCGAGAGAAGCATCCTTCGAGGCGGCGCTCATCACGCTCCGATTCGCCTCGTCGAATGACTTGGCCAGCGCAGCGGAATCATGCAGATCGCTCAAGCTGAAAAATTGGGCAACGGTCTCGGCAGCCAGACGCGAGGCGTGCTCACCAGCTTGGGCGCCCCCCATACCATCTGCCACTAGATAGAGTCCTCTATCTTGCAGGATCAGATAGTAATCTTCGTTGTTTGCGCGAACCGAGCCTGGGTCAGAAACACCAAAGGACTCGAGCATCAACCTCCGATTATACACATTCAGCGGGGCCTAGCTGACCAACACTCTTGTCTCACACAAGATGAGCCTGAAACTAGCTTTGGATTCTCATACAAGATGAGCCTGAAGGGCGGGAACGGGATGCTGGAGATTGATCATCAGCATAAACGATTCGGAAGCGACGAGCCTGGAGCAGATTCGGGCGTTCCTGGCCGGGAGCGGCGAAGTGCATTTTACAGGGCAGCGCCGCGACGAGGTTTATGCCTGGACCGAACGGACGCTGGTGCGGCATCAGTATGCGAGCTTGGGCGAGCGGGAAAAGGGTCTGGTACGCCGATACACCGCCCGGATCACAGGACTCAGTCGGGCACAGGTAACACGGCTGATTGCGAGTTATTCCGTCACCGGCCACGTGAGGGCGGCGCTGTATCAACGCAGGAAGTTTTCATCCCACTACACGAAATCGGACTTGGGCCTGTTGGCCTATGTGGACAAGAGTCACGGCAACCTGAGCGGCCCGGCGACAAAACGGATACTGGAGCGCGAGTACAGCGAATACGGCCAGGCAGTGTACGAGCGTCTGGCGGGCATTTCCGTTGCGCAGCTCTACCGGTTCCGCAACTCGGAGGCTTACCGCAAGAAGAACACCAGCTACCAGCCGACGCGGCCCACTCCGATCGCGATCGGCGAGCGGCGCAAGCCGCGACCGCAGGGCCGTCCCGGCTATCTGCGCATCGACACCGTGCACCAGGGCGACAGGGACGGAGTCGAAGGCATCTATCACATCAATGCCGTCGACGAAGTAACGCAGTGGGAGATCGTGGCCGCAACGCCGCAGATCTCAGAACACCGGCTGATACCGCTGCTGGAGCAGTTGCTGCAGCAGTTCCCCTTCACTATCCGCGGGTTTCACTCCGACAACGGCAGCGAGTTCATCAACTACACAGTCTCCCGGCTGCTCGGAAAGCTGTTGATCGAACAGACCAAATCACGCGCGTACCGCACGAAGGACAACGGTCTGGTGGAAGCGAAAAACGGAGCGGTCGTCCGCAAACACATGGGCTTCACTCATATCGCCGCGCAGCATGCGGAGCAGGTCGATCAGTTTCACCGCCAGCATCTGAATCCGTACGTCAACTTCCACCGGCTCTGTGCAGTCGCCGAGATCGTCGAGCAACCAAACGGCAAACGACGTCGCGTTTATCGCCAATGGGCCACCCCCTTCGAGATCTTCAGCCAAGTGCCGCAGTGCGAGAGCTTTCTGCGGCCCAGCCTCAGCATGGCCGAACTGGAAGCTTCGCGCAGAAGCAGTCCGACACCGAAGCTGCCATTGCGATGCAACTGGCAAAAAAGCAATTACTGCGCGGCATCGCCAAACGCAGCGCGTGAAGAGCTCGGAAGCACCCAAAATTCCGGAGCGCCGTGGAAATGACGGCCGGATGGAAAGCGCGGAAAACCAAAAGCAGGTTTCCCTCTCTTCCCACCGTCCTTGGAAATCGCCTGCGCGATTCCCACATTCCCACCGCGCCTACGGTGTCCCTCTTTCTCTCAAAATCAAACCCAAAAGGAGTTTTCCGCTCCCGGTCCGCCTCACCTCAGTTCAGGCTCATCCTTCAATGAGAATATGCTCCAACGCGGGCTCCTCAACTTCGCTTGCTGTGAAGTAGGCGCAGTCAGGGTGATGGAACACGAGCGCACTGACGCTGGCCTCTGGATCCATCATCATTTCTTCCGTGAGGCGAACGCCGATGTCATCCGGCTGGAGCAGTTTCCAGATCCCCTGCTGGTCATTGAGGTTAGGGCAGGCAGGATAGCCGAAGCTGTAACGCTTGCCTTGGTAGCGGGATGTGAAACGCTCCTGCATCGTCATGGTTGGCGAATCGGGAAAACCCCAATCTTCGCGAATGCGCCGGTGCAGCCACTCCGCACTTCCTTCGGCCGTTTCGAGTGCCAGGGCCTGCAAAGCGTGCATCTTGAAGAACTCGCCTGACGCTTTCGCCTCGTCCGCATGCTCTCGAATTCCTGCACCTGCGGTCACTACGAACAATGCGAGATGGTCCCGTCGTCCAGAAGCGTCAGCGTCCAGGATGTAATCGCTGAGACATAAGCCGTCTTCCCGAGGCTGTCGTCCAAACGAGAATGTGTGGATGGGCGAGGTGCCGCTCGGAGCGAAGAGGTGGATCTGATTGCCGTCGCGTTCGGCTTCAAAAAACTGCCAGACTGCCTTCACTTTGAGAAACTTCGCCACGGCCAACTTCACCTGTTCCATGTCGTGGAAAAGCTTGAGCGCTTTCGTGTCCCGCTCGGCTAGGAGTTTCTCGAAATTGCCCTTAAAGCCCAGGTGTCGTCCGAACAACATGTACGGATTGATATAGCTCCAGAGTTCGGGCAGGTTGGGTACATCGCGCAGCCTGCGATCCAGATAGGGCGCGGGCGGAATCGGGAGATCCGGCCGAACCTTGCGGCTTCTCGCCTGTCCTGCCAATACAATCGGTTCGTTGATGATTGCGGGCTCTTCCACCGGCTCGCCATAGGTATGCAACTTCAAGACCTGGTCGCGCGTAGAAGCGTCCATCATCTCGTTCATCAGACGCAGCCCGGTCATGGCGTCTTTGGCATATAGAGTGGGAGCGGCATACGCCGGAGCAATCTTCGTCTTGGTGAACTTCTCCGATAGGGCGGCTCCGCCTACCAGCAGGGGCACGCAGATGCCATGATCACGCAGGTCACCAGCCGTGGTCACCATCTGATGAGCGCTCTTGACGAGAAGACCGGAAAGGCCGATCACGTCGGGCTTGTGCTCGTTGTAAGCCTTGATCAGATCCTCGGGCGGAACCTTGATGCCGAGATTGATCACATCGTAGCCGTTGTTGCCGAGGATGATCTCGACTAAGTTCTTCCCGATGTCGTGAACGTCGCCCTTCACGGTGGCCAGCACGATCTTGCCGCGCGCTGCAGTATCGGCCTTCTCCATAAACTTCTCGAGGTGGTTGACGCCCGCCTTCATCGCTTCTGCAGACTGCAGCACTTCGGCCACGATCAACTCGTTGTTGTTGAACAGCCGGCCCACTTCGGCCATGCCGGTCATCAGCGGCCCGTTAATAATATCGAGCGGCGCTGCACCTTCGGCCATTTTGCGATCGAGATCCGGAACGAGGCCATCCTTCGTGCCTTCGATGATGTAGTTGCCAAGCCGCTGATCGAGCGGCAGGTCCGCAGCCTTCTTCTTTTCTCTCTTATTGGCACCCCGGAAGTGCTCCGCAATAGCCGCGATGTGCAGCTGATTCACCGCGATCTTCTCCTCGCGGGACTGCAAGCGCCAGTCTTCCGGCACGCCATGCATGTCTACCCCAGGCGTGTTGAATAGCAGGCTTTCCGCGACACGTCGCTCTTCGGGAGGAATGGAAGCGAACCGCTCCAATCGTTCCGCATTGACGATTGCAAGGTCCAATCCGGCCTTGGTGCAGTAGTACAGGAAGACCGAATTCACCACCTCCCGCGCAGAGGCGGGCAGGCCAAACGAAATATTCGAGACACCCAGGATCGTCTTCACGAACGGGATCCGCTCTTTGATCAGCCTGATTGCTTCGATGGTCTCCACCGCCCCGCCGATATAATTTTCATCGCCGGTGGCGCAAGGAAAAACTAGCGGATCGATGATGATGTCTTCCGGCTCGATCCCATACTTCTCCGTCAACAGCTTCACGGAACGCTGCGCCACCGCTAATTTGCGCTCTCGCGTGAACGCCTGAGCCTGCAGCTTGTCTTCGTCGATGGTGCCCACCACCAGCGCCGCGCCATATACCTTGGCCATAGGGCAGATTTTCTCGAACTTCTCCTCGCCATCTTCGAGATTGATTGAGTTGATAATCGACTTGCCCTGGCAGTAAGTCAGCGCCAGTTCGATGCCCTTGGGATCGGTGGTGTCGATCATGATCGGCGCTTTGATTTTGCGGATGAGCTTTTCGTAGAAGAACGGGATGTCGGCCATCTCGTCCCGATCGCTGGATTGCAGGCAGACGTCCACCACATGAGCGCCATTGCGGATCTGCCAACGCGCGATCTCGGTCGCCTCTTCCCACTTCTCTTCAGACACCATGTTCTTGAATAGCCGCGAACCGATCACGTTCGTGCGTTCGCCGACGATCAAGGGGCGGTTGCTTTCATCGGCCTCAACAAGCTCTTTATTGGAGTAGTAAGCGCGATGAGCCGATGCTTTGAGCGGGCGAGGTTGCTTGGTCTTCACCATCTCCGCGATTGCCTGGATGTGCGCGGGCGTGGTGCCGCAGCAGCCTCCCACGATGTTGAGCCAGCCGTGGTCCGCGAACTTCTCGAGTTGGGCCGCCAGCGATTCTGGCGTCTCTCCGAACTTGCCATCGGAGTTCGGCAGGCCTGCATTGGGATAGCACGAAATGCGGTAAGTGGACATTTCGGCCAAGGTTCGGATGTAGTCCGTCATCAGGTCGGGACCCGTCGCGCAGTTGAGCCCCACGGCCAGCAGTTTGTGGTTCGCGATCGAGGCATAGAGAGCGTCGATCCCTTGCCCTGCCAGCATGGTGCCGTTGCGCTCGATGGTCACCGAAGCCATGACTGGAATATACTGGCCAATTTCGGTTTGAAGCTGGTCGATGGCGAGGAGAGCGGCCTTCAGACTACCGGTGTCGAAGACGGTCTCGACGAGTAAGAGGTCCACTCTTCCAACGATCAGCGCACTCGCCTGCTCGTAGTAATTGGAGCGCATCGTCTCAAATGTTGTCGTGACGGTGACGTTCAAGTCCTTCGTGGTCGGACCCATGGACCCGGCGACAAAGCGCAACTTATCTGGAGTGGAGAACTCGTCTGCGGCCTCACGCGCCAACTGCACTGCCTTGAAATTGAGCTCATGAGTTCGGTCCCGAAGATCGAACTCGGAAAGCACCAGGGGCGTGCCTCCGAACGTGTCAGTCTCCACGATGTCGGCACCTGCGGCGAGGTAGGCGCGATGGATGTTTCGGATCAGTTCGGGACGGGTAACCACCAGGATCTCGGGACAATTTTCGCGTCCCAAAAAATCGGTCTCGATGGACAACGGCTCCTGATGGATCATAGTGCCCATCGCGCCGTCGATTACAAGAATGCGAGTCTCGAGCGCCTCGATCAGCGCCTTAGTTCGGTCCGGATTGATCACTATACTTTATTCTAACTGGCGACCGTTTCGGCCACGGCTTCGTTGAAACTGTACCCAAACCCGCGGATCGCGCGGATGTATACGGGATTCGCGGGATCGGTCTCGATTTTCTGCCTGAGCCGGAGAATATAGACGTCTACGGTGCGGTCGGTCACGGCGCGGTCATGTCCCCACACGGCATTGAGCAACTGTTCGCGGCTGAATACTGCTCCGGGCCGGTTCATGAGATATTCCAGAAGCCGGAATTCGGTCGCGGTAAGGCTCAGTTGAGTGCCGTTCAACAGCACGCGGCAAGTGCGCCGATCAAGCTCAAGAGCGCCAGAGCGCACGCTGCGGACGGGGTCAACGTGCGCTCGCAGTTGCGTTTTAACGCGCGCCACCAGTTCCCGGATAAAGAACGGCTTCACCATGTAATCGTTAGCGCCGAGTTCCAGGCCGACGATGCGGTCCGTCTCGGAAGCACGGGCCGTAAGAAAAATGATCGGCACGGCGCTCAGTTCCGCGTGTCTGCGCAGCACCTTACAAATTTCGAGCCCGTCGCAATCGGGCAACATGATGTCGAGGATGATCAGGTCGGGATGTTCGCGTCGGCAGAATTCAAGCGCACCTTTTCCCGTCTGAATACCAGTGAACGCGAATCCCTCCCGCTCGAGATTGTATTTCAAGAGGGCGAACAAATCGGCATCGTCTTCTATGAGAACGATCTTCTTCATGATCTATCTAGACGATAACGCGAATTCTTCGCACCCGATCGGCTGCCCCGGCGGTGCTTCCAGAGGCTTGGAAATGGGGATCTCCTTCGGGTTTTTTTGAAAACGCTCGATTTGAGCCGCTGCGAAACGATAGCGAGCGCGTGCGGCGACATCATTGACTGCCACCCCGTTTAGGAATTGTTTAAGCAGGTCAAGCCGGTCATAAGCGATGGCCCGCGTCTGCTCCGAAGCGCCCTCGTTCGCGGCGAGTGTCATCAGGTGATACAGCACCACTGAATCGACCACGCGCTGCACCTCGCCCGACAATCCTGGCACGGGCTCGGCTTTCCAAGTGGCAGCGAGAAGCTTGTCGATCACCTCGCCAAGTCCAGGCATCGCGCTGTTTTGCGCGTGATATTGGACCAGCCGCGCAGCGCGCTCGGGATGCAGGATTAGCCCCACGGTCAAATTTGCAGCCGACTCAGCCGCGCCTAGGGGGTCAAAGCTGAGGCCGGTATGGTTGCGAAAATCTTCGCGAGTTCGTGCATAGCCGTGCGCGGGCGGGGGAATCAATGCGAGGATACTCGGTGCCAACGTGAGCGCCTCAGGTCGAATCGTGGCGAGCAAAGAATCGAGCGCACGGTTCTGCTCAGATGCCGGCACCTGCTCCGTAATCTTCTGGCCATCGCCACGCAGCGCGTAGGAGTAAAAGGAACCGCCTAGCACCTTGGACGCAGCCTCGGTCTGATAGCGATGCAGGAGATAAATTGGAACCAGGACGTCTTCGAGGGTACTCATGGGCGCGCCTACCCGGATGTTGTTTTCGGAGAACCGGCCAAGAGCGCGCGCCCGCACTTGCATCATCCGGTTCAGCTCATCCACGGCATTCGTTCCTGAATCCCACAGGTGCGCGAGGGGATGCAGGCCGCCGAAAGGTCGAGCGTCCCGATCCGAGATAAACAGGAATCCGCTGGCGGTCGCCTTGCGCATCAGCGCATCCAGCTCTTTTTTCTCATCCACGCCAGGAGCAAAATCCTGATACCCGTATGTAATCGCAATCTTGTCCCACGCACCAATGCCGGTCGCGTAAGCATCCGAAAGATCCGGCGCTCCGGAGCTGGTCAGCTTGATCAGGGGCGCAGGATAATCCATCACGGAAGCTCGATCTTTTGCGCTCGCCGCGAAGTTGTGCGAGAGACCAAGCGTATGGCCGACCTCATGCGCGGCAAGTTGCCGCAAGCGTGCCAGCACCATTCGCTCGAGTTCCGGCGGCACCGACGTGCCATCAGAATAGGGGGCGAGAAGACCCTGCGCGATCAAGTAGTCCTGCCGCCCACGCAAGGAGCCGAGCGTCACCTGA
>JANXQZ010000471.1 GCA_025353235.1 Bryobacterales bacterium | reverse complement strand
CCGACTTCAATGGAGACGGCTGGACGGATGTCTATATTGCGTGCGATTCCACACCCAGCCTTTTCTTCCGCAACAACAAAGACGGGACGTTTTCCGAGATCGCAACCGAGACCGGCCTCGCCTTCAATGAACACGGATTCGAACAGGGTGGCATGGGGATTGCCGTTGGCGACATCGACAACGACGGCCAGCCCGACATCCTCAAGACAAATTTCTCGGGCGACTATCCGAACGTCTACCGCAACATCGGCCATGGCATCTTTGAAGACATCGTGTTTAAAGCGCGCCTCGCGGTAAACCCGCAATACGTTGGGTGGGGCGTTGGTTTGGTGGACCTGGATAACGATGGATGGAAAGACGTATTCCAGGTGAACGGCCATGTGTACCCGGAACTGGATCGCCGCGAGGGATCCGAGCGTTATCGCAATCCGCGCCTGGTCTATCGCAATCTTGGAAAGGGCGTGTTTGAAGATGTGAGCGCCATCGCCGGACCCGGAGTGCAGGAGAAAAGATCCAGCCGCGGTGCCGCGTTTGGAGACTTCGACAATGATGGCGCCATGGATGTACTGATCATGAACATGGGGGAAGCTCCATCCTTGCTGCGCAACGACCTCAAGAGCTCAAACCATTGGATCAAAGTCGAGTTGCAGGGCACCCGCTCCAACCGCAGCGCCATTGGTGCCGCCGTCTTTATCGAAACCGCAAAAACAAAGCAGATGGATGTGGTGCTAAGCCAATCGAGCTATATTTCCCATAACGATTCTCGCCTGCATTTCGGCCTCGGTCAGGAAGCCTCGGTAACCAAGATCACCGTACGCTGGCCCAATGGGGAAACGGAAAAGTTCCCCGGAACGCTCGCCGATAAACTGGTCCATCTAGTGGAGGGAAGTGGCAAGACGACGCCCATCGATATGCCGCGCTAACTCCAATGTAGGGCAGGATGGCATCCTGCGCGGCGGTTGGCAACCGCCGCCCGTTGCGGGAAAACTCGGCCGGACCGCAGTCCTGATTGCCGCGCTTTCATCTCTACTGGCCGCTCCGTCTCCCGATGCGGCCACACTGTCCGAGCAAGCTCTGAAGCGAGCTTCGGAAAAACACTTCGACGAAGCCGAAAGCTTGTGGAACGAGGCCATCGCCGAATCGCCGAAATATTATCCGGCGCTCTTTAATCTAGGCTACTTCTACTTTCAACAAGAGCGCCTTAGAGATGCCGTCGCGATGCTGGAACGCGCCTCTGCATCTGCACCAAACGAGTTCAACGCTCCTTACCTGCTTGGCACTGCGCTCATGAAGCTACGAAAACCCGATGACGCACTCCGGGCGTGGCGCGAAGCACTGCGCATCCAACCCGAGAATCGCCGGCTGATGCAAGTGATGTCCGTTGAGTACTCAAAGGGCCGCTACTTCGGAGAGGCAGCCGCACTCGCCAAGCGGGCGCTCGAATTGAAGCCCGACGATCTGAACCTGTACCTGCTCGCCATCAAAGCCTCTCAGGACGCAGGAGATTATGCTGCCGCTTCAGACATCGCCAAGAGAGCCGTGGCCCGCTTCCCGGATTCCGCACGCGCCAACTTTGAATATGCTTTCCACCTTCAAAAGGACGGCAAGGTAACCGAGGCGATCAAGTTTCTCCAGGTCGCCATGAAGCTAGATCCGGGTTACGAAGAGCCGTTCTTCTTCTACGGGAACATCTTGTCCGATGAGGGCCGCAATGAAGACTCTTTGCCCTACTTGCGAAAGGCCATCGAGAACCGCAACGACTACGTTCCCGCGCGAGTGATGCTGGCCCGAGCCCTGATGAATCTTAAGCAGTGGGACGCTGCGATCGCGGAGCTGAATGAGACCGTCCAGCTTGATCCCAAGCATCCTCAGCCGCACCTCCTGCTGTCGCAGATCTACTTCAGACTTGGGGACGAGGCCAAGGCCAAGACCGAAAAAGAAACCTCGCTTCACCTCCGGCGCGATAATCCGGCAATTTTGGAAGCGCTTCAGTCTCGTCCATTTCCTGCAAAATAGCGGATAGACTGTCGAGATATGGAACAGCAAACCAGGCGCGACTTTTGCGCAATTGTGGCAGCCTCGGCATCCGCTGCCTTGGCGCAATCAAGCCAGAGGCCTAACATTGTGTTCGTCCTCACGGACGATCAAGGGTACGGGGATATCGCCGCGCACGGCAACCCCGTTATCAAAACGCCCAATCTGGACCGCCTCCATGACGAGAGTGTTCGCTTCACTGATTTTCATGTCAGCCCTACGTGTTCTCCCACGAGAGCTGCGCTCATGACAGGACGGCATGAATTCAAGTCCGGCGTGACCCACACGATATTTGAACGCGAGCGCATGAGCCTGAAGTCCACCACGATCGCTCAGGTGCTGAAGAGTTCCGGCTACACGACTGGCATTTTCGGCAAGTGGCACTTGGGCGATGCCGAACCCTACCAGCCGCAGAACCGAGGCTTTGACGAAGTGTTCATTCATGGCTGCGGCGGGATTGGACAGGAATTTCCCGGAACTTGCTCCGATGCTCCAGGCAACACGTATTTCGACCCCGTAATCCGGCACAATGGACGATTTGAGAAGACTCACGGTTATTGCACCGACGTATTTTTCAGTGAGGCTCTGGCGTGGATCGAGAAGCGCAAAGATACTGGAACGCCCTTTTTCGCCTACATCACTCCCAACGCTCCGCATGCACCTTTGATCTGTCCGGATGAGTATCAGCGCATGTACAAAGGCCTAAACCTCGACGAGAACACGCAAAAGTATTTTGGCATGTGCACGAATATCGACGACAACGTGGGTAAGCTGGTGAACCGGCTAACTGACTGGGGCATCGAGAAGAATACCGTGCTGATTTTCATGACGGACAACGGAGGCACCGGAGGCGTGCGCGTTTTCAATGCGGGTTTGCGCGGCGCGAAAGCGACTCCCTATCAAGGCGGAACCCGGGTGCCTTTGTTCG
>JANXQZ010000468.1 GCA_025353235.1 Bryobacterales bacterium | reverse complement strand
CGGGGGACCCGCCTTTTATCGATCCGAAGATCTTCTTACAGGTCGCGTTCGGGGGCGCTATTGTCGCTCTGTCCTCTGAGCGCGAGAAACTGATGAACCTCGAAGCACAAGAGGCTGCGGAGATCGTCCTGCGGGTGACGCGCCAGGGGGTTACTAAGGGTATGCATGGGCTGGGAGCCGAACTGGGGCATTTTGCCGAGGGTTTAGGGCGTTTGGCGCACGGGTTGAAGCAGGAGGGTAGAAACTAATTGACCGGATTGGCCGGTGAGATCTTACAATCCCGCCGGCCTCTTTTTTTTCACGTTAGCTTTAGGCCTTGGTGAGTTCCTTGGTGCGCTGAGAATCTTCACCCAGCCAGTCCGCATGCTTGGCCGTGCTGTCGAAGTGAGCAGTGGTTTTGAACAGTTCGTACTTGCCATCCTTTGCTGCTTCGGCGGTCTTAGACAATAAAGAGGAGACCTCCTGACTGCTCATGGGCTTGAAGCTGCGGACGGCCTCGAAGGCTTGCTCGAGGATCTGCATGCTGTCGATGCCCGTGATCACCACCGACGTAGGTAGATTCAGCGCGTAATGCAGGCACTCGATTGGGGTGGCGGTGTTGCTCTTAAGGATTACCTGATCCCCCATGCTCTTCATGCCCAGGATGCCAATGCCTTGTTTCACCGCTTCTGGAACCACCAGTTGCGAAAAGCTGCGGAAATGAGCGTCCATCACGTTGAGCGGCATCTGCACCGTGTCAAAGTGGAAACCATGCTTTGCGGCCACCTCGAGCATGTACAGGTGAACGTGCGGATCCTTATGCCCGGTGAATCCGATGTAGCGGATCTTGCCCGCTTTCTTTGCCTCGAGAAAAGCTTCCATCGCTCCGCCTTGCGCGAAAATGCGGTCCGGGTCGTCGAAGCGTATGATTTCGTGGTGCTGCAGGAGATCGATATGGTCCACTTGCAAGCGTGCTAGCGATTCATCCAGTTGCTTGCTCGCCGACTCCTTGGTGCGGCCATCCAGCTTCGTCATCACGAAAGCCTTCTTGCGGTAGCCGTCCTTCAGGGCTTTGCCGACGCGGATTTCGCTCTGGCCCTCGTTGTAATCCCACGAATTGTCCATGAAGTTCAAGCCGCGGTCAAGCGCGGTGCGAATGATCTTGATGGAATCGGCTTCGCTGACTTTGGGTTTGCCAATGTGCGAGCCGCCCAAGCCGATGGCCGAGACTTTCTCGCCCGTGCGGCCCAGTGTGCGATGGGGCATGTCGCCTGCTGCCGCTCCAGCTTGTGCAGACATCAACACAGTCGCCCCAAGTGCGCCAATCAGTTCTCTTCGGTTTATATCCTGGTCCATATCCCATGGACTCAGAACATCGGAAACAGTTGCAGAGTGTTAGTGAGTTGGCGGGTTTGAGATAGGGCCGCGTTCGAGCGCCGCGACTCGCTCTTCGATAATGCCGGGACGCACGTCGAATTGCTGTACGGCAATCAGCGTTCCCCGAGCACGCACTTCGTAGGTTTGCGCCCAACTATGGAAGGCGGTCAGCAACCTGGTTTCCACGGTTTCAAGGCGATCGTTGAACCTACGCTCTTGCTCTTCGAAGCGCTCATCGAGCCGACGCTCCTGCGCGTCGAAGCGCGCGTCGAGCCGACGCTCTTGCGCGTCGAAGCGCGCGACGAGTTGCCGCTCTTGTGCTTGGAAGCCCTGGGTGAGCCGGTCATCCAATCGACGCTCTTGCGCTTCGAAACGCTTATCTAGTCGCTCATTCAGTAGACGCTCTTGCGCTTCGAAGCCTTGGGTAAGCCGGTCATCCAATCGACACTCTTGCGCTTCGAAGAGCAAGAGCGTAGGTTCAACGATCGCCTTGAAACCGTGGAAACCAGGTTGCTGACCGCCTT
>JANXQZ010000463.1 GCA_025353235.1 Bryobacterales bacterium | reverse complement strand
TACCGCGGTTACTCCGAACCTGCGACCTCGACGAAGCGGGTGAAGTTGCCGACCTGGCTCGGCATTGAACTGGCGGGAACCGATCTGCGCTTCCGGTATGTGTACGACGATGGTCCGGCGAAGACTGTAACGGAGACTTCGCTCATTCGAATTGATCCTGCTGCAGGGCGTTATGATGTGATCGGTCTCAAGGGCAAGGTTGACGATAGCTACACCGTTGAGGGGATCGCTCAGCTTCGACAAGGCCGAGGGACGCTGACGTTGACCGGGACGGGCACGGAGAATGACGTTGCGGTGGAGGTTAGGATGAGCGTTCGGATCGGGCGGAATATCCTTGAGATTACGCGCGAGACCGGAGCTGCTGGCAAGCCGCTTGCTTTCCGGCATGCGTATACGTTTGTTCGCGCGGTCCCGCCGGTAGGGGCCGCTTGCCAAGCGGCTGCAGGTAAGCAACCTGCCCTACTGGGTCCGGTGTCCAATAGTAAAGGGGCGGGGCTGCGGCTATAATTGGGATTGGTTTTCATGCACACCCGGCTTCTTACAGCAGGTCTGATCGCCTGCGTCCTCTTGGCCCAGAACCCACCCAACATTCAGGTCCAGGTGAACGAAGTCATCGTGCCCGTCACGGTGACCGATGAAAAAGGCCGCTTCGTCTCGGATCTGGAGAAGAAGGATTTCACCATCCTGGACGAGGGCAAGCCTCAGAATATCCGCTTCTTTACGCGCGAACACAGTCAGCCCGTGGTAGTCGGGTTCTTGATGGACCTGAGCAACGCTAGCCGCCTGCACTGGAGCAAATATCAGGATTCTGCCATCGAACTTGTTTTGAATCTTTTGCCGGGTGACAAGCGCTACAGCGGCTATCTCATCTCCTACGGCAACGAAGCCGAACTGGCGGTGAACACGACCAGCGATTCCGAGCCGATCGTGGAGAAACTGAGGAAGCTGAAGCCAGGCGGAGGGTCGGCGCTGTACGATGCGATCTACACCCAATGGCATCAGCTTTAACGGCACGACCGCCTACGTGAGTCTGCCAGACGCGCCCCAGTTAAACATCGGTGGCCTGATCACAATGGAGGCTTGGGTGCAACCGACCGCTTCGCAAAATAGTGATCCGGCCGACATTCTCGCCATGGGCTGGACCTGGAATATGAAGGAAGACTTTCTCTCCGTAACGGCGGGGCATTTCCGCGCCGGC
>JANXQZ010000410.1 GCA_025353235.1 Bryobacterales bacterium | reverse complement strand
AATCGTGGTTCGAATCCATGTCGGGGAGCCATCCATTCCTAGCGAATACGCACTACTTGAAAGTCGCAATCACCGCCGACCAATTCGTGCCTGGGTTTAAACTGAACGTACCCGCAAACGAAGCCTTCGAACTCACGATCGCGCTCTCATTCACCGCGCGCGAAGTCCCGGTATCCTGCTGCTGGAGCGCATAGCTGCCGCCCGCCGACACCGTCCCCGAGTAATTGTTCTGAAACCCTGCCCCGGCGAAAATCAATTCGTTCGGCGTCGAAGTGGCAGCCGTCAACCCGGTGTTCGCCGTCGTTCCGCCGCCCTGAGCCTTATTCACCCGATCCAGCGGCGCTGTCGTGCTCAAACCGCGATACTCGAACACCGCCATCCAGGGATGATTGTTGGTTCCCGAGAAGCTAGCGGCAACCGTGTTCGCGCCTGCTGAGACGTTCTTCGCGTAAAACAGATGAATCTGATGCCCGTCGGTCGTCTGCGCCTGCGATACGGCGTCGGTGTAAATATTGCCCAGGCTGTCCGTCACCTGCAATGTCTGTCCAGTCGTTGACATGCGGACAAATGCGACAATCAGATTCCCGGCGCTGTTCCCTGAAGGGAACGCAAGCGATAGAGATCCCACCCCGCTCCCTTCCACCGCGTTAGACTGCACGAGCGCGATCGCGCCAGCAGAAGCGATCGCAATGCTGAATGCCTTCGACGCGGCCTGCGCGTTTACATCTGCCACCTGCAGGGTGAAATTGCTGCTCCCAAGGGCGGTAGGCGTCCCGGAGATCACGCCCGTCCCCGCAGCCAGCGTAAGGCCTTGGGGCAGACTCCCCGCAATAACCGACCACGCATAGGGCGCTGTTCCGCCACTTGCAGTAACCGTGGCGCTATACGCCTTATTTTGGGTGCCGCCCGCCAGGAAGTTAGTCGTGATCGACGGTGGCGAAGGCGCACCGGCGCTCCGGAATGTGGCGATCAGGGCAGACCAGTTCGTGCCCATGTTGAGCGCGAAGGTCCCCGCGTATGCTCCTGCCGAACTCGCCACCGCATTCTCGTTTGCCGCGCGCGACGTGCCCGTGTCCTGCTGTTGCATCGTGTAGTTCGGGTCCGCCGTGCTGGTACCCGCGTAATTGTACTGGAAACCCGCCCCGGCGAAAACGAGCTCGCTTGCGGCCGTGGTAGTCGGAGTCGAACCGGTATTCACGGTCGTCCCGAAGCCTTCCGCACTGCTCACTTGATCGAGAGGCGCAGTCGCACTCAAGCCGCGATACTCGTACACCGCAAGCCAGGGATGATTGTTAGTCCCCGAAAAAGCAGCGGTCACCGTATTTGCCCCGCCCGCGATGTTCTTCGCGTAGAACAGATGGATCTGATGCCCGTCACTCGCCTGTGCCTGAGATATCGCGTCAGTGAAGACGTTCCCCAATGAATCGCTCACCGTGACCGTCTGTGAGGTGGAGGACATGCGCACGAAAGCGAGGATCAGGTTGCCCCCGCTGTTGGCCGACGGGAACGCCGCCGAAACCGACCCCACCGCCGAACCTTCCACAGCAGTCGATTGCACCAGTGCGATAGATCCTCCCGCCGAACCGATCGCGATGCTCAATGCCTTGGCAGCGGTCTGGGCATTGGAATCGCGCACCTGCACCGTGAAGTTGCTCGTTCCCGGCGTCGTGGGCATGCCAGAGATCGCTCCTGTCCCCGAAGCCAGAGTTAGCCCTGCCGGCAGCGTGCCAGCTATCACGGACCACGTGTAGGGCAGAGTACCTCCAGTCGCGGTCAGCGACGCGTTGTAGCTTGTGTTTTGCACTCCGCTGGGGAGGGAGGCAGTCGTGACGGAGGGCACGCCGATCGTCACTGCAGCAGACATAGCTGTCCCCGATCCCGCCGTGTTTGTCGCAGTCACAAACGAACGGATGGACAACCCGCCGTCCGCGCTGGCCACCAAGTAACTGCTCGCCGTAGCGCCAGGGATCGCAGAGCAACCGGTTCCGTTGCTTGCGCACCGGTTCCATTGATAGGTGAAGCTGGTTGGTGCGCCGCTCCACGAGCCGGTTGAGGTCGAAAGCGTCTGGCCGATCGCCGGCGTACCGGAAATGATCGGCGGCGACGTGTTGCTGGGACCGTTCGTTATCGTGACGGTTGCTCCATAAAAGCTGTAGGTCCGGTTGTCAGTCGAAAGCGCGCGGATGCCAAGCACGTGCAAGCCGGCGCCGAGCGTGGACGTATCAAGCAGGCCCGTGGTACCGCCGTTATAAACAAATGGCGAGGCGGAGACCGTCTGGCTGAGAACGCCATCGAGATAGAACTGAACGAAATTCACGGGAGAGAGTGGCGAAGCTTCCCAGCGCACACTACCCCCGAGCGAACTGCCGTCCGGTATCGTCGAGCCGATTGTGAAGGGCGGCTGTGCCGCAGCCACCGCCGCGCTGGCAGCTGACAGCCCGGTTCCTGTTCCTGCGCTGTTCGAGGCGCGGACGGCAACGGTCAAGGTGGCACCTGCGTCCGCCGAACTTAGAACAGCGTACGTCTGGGACACGGCACCCGCAATCGGCGAACATCCCGCGCCGCCGCATCGATACCACTGATATGCATAGTTAGTGGGAGACCCGGTCCAGATGCCCGTGGACGCACCCACTAGCGATCCGTATTGGGGAATTCCCGTGACGGAGGGGGTTATCCAGATCCCTGGCGGCGCAGTGATGGCCGAGGAGCAGCCCGGCACCGCTTTGCAGACGTTCAACCGTCCGCTGGTGCTCACCTTGGACGACAGCTGAGAATCGACGTCGACGTTGTTGAGAATCATGGATCGCAGATTGTTGACGCTTTGGTAGCCAAGAGACAGGATGAGCGCGGCCGTGCCCGCAACCTGCGGAGAAGCCATGGATCCGCCACTTAGGTATCCGTAATTGCTTTGACGCATGGTCGAGTAGACGTTCGCGCCCGGCGCGGCAAGTTGCACAGTGGTGCGGCCCCAATTCGAGGCCACCCAAAGCGAATTATCCATATCCAGCGCCGTGACGCAGATCATGTTCGGCCTGGCATAGGAGCATGGGTATCTCGGCACGGAGTCGTTGTCCTGGGTCGAGTTGCCTGCCGCGGTCACAAATAAAATGTCGTTTTGCGCGAGCAGATCGATTTCATCGCTGAGCGCCTGAGAGAATCCCGTGCCGGGCCAGGTAGCCGAATCATTGATAACGCGAACGTTGATGCCCGCCTGCTTCGCGGCAATTACCCAGTCTGTAGCGGTTATCAGGTCGCTGGTAAAGCCGTTGGCGTCTGCGGATACCCACTTCACCGCCATGATGCTCGAAGTCCAAGCCACTCCTGTCACACCCGCGCCGTTATTGCCCACCGCGCCGAGCAGTCCCGATACGTGCGTCCCGTGCCCGCCAAAATAGGTCTCATCGTCCATCGGATCGCAAGTGCTGGCGAGTACGTTGTAGCCATGAGTGCCGGCCGCGCAACCCCCGATGCCGCCCGGATTGTTCCACATATTGACGAAGAGATCGGGGTGCGAGTATTGCGTGCCCGTATCGAGGACGGCCACCACCACGGAAGGCGAACCCGTGGTAATGCTCCAGGCCTGCACGGCTTTGTTATCGTCGCCCGGCACTCCGCCGTAGCCGTTCAGTACCTGCCCCGTGTTCAGCATCGCCCATTGGTTGCCGAAGTTCGCATCGTTTGGCACGGCGCCGTTAACGCGGTGCCGATAGTCCAGCTCGGCGTATCGAATCAAGCTGAACGACCTGAGCCACTGCACGATCCGCTCTTCATAGCCCACAGGCACTCTAAGAACGTGAACGCCAACGCCGATACGCTTCAACTCGCTCGCGCCTGCCACTCCGATCACTGATGACTTGTCTAGTTCGTTCACCCCCAGCCGGAACCCAACCAAGACGACGCCTGGGCGAAACTGGGCCGGAGATTCATTGGCTGGAGCAGCGAAAACCGAGCCGATCAGGAAACAGAAAATGATTATTCGTATATAAGTGGACATGGTGAATAAATAACTCCACAGTTAGGCAGCTACTCTGCTTGCTTTTGTACATGCGAGTCGACCAATAGTATTTTTATCAGTCCTAGACGACCGCACAGTACTAAGTCGTTCAGGATAAGCAGTCGTACCATGATCGGAAAGTATCTTTTCCGGCCCTCGTCAACGAATAGGCAGGCTTCAGACCACCGTAATTTTGCGACGGTATTTTTCATCTGGCCTATGCCTGGATAGATCGGCATCAATTATTTCTCTCGATACATTTACTACTGTCACTCTTCGCTACCCGAGTCAAGCCAAGTTTAATCCTAATTATCTTCCGAGTGGCGTTTTAACAGGGACTATTTGGCTAAAAAACTACTAGGACTACTGTTACAGAAGGAACTATCACTGAACCGAATAGTCTTTACACGAAGGCGGATGTAGCTAGAATGTTGAGTTAGTGCTTACAATCTATGTAACTCAAGTAAAGCCCACTGCGGAGTAGTGTCGGCCAACGGTCTTATATCATGCGCATTTACTTATTATTCACTGCACTTCTAATCTCGGCTTGTTGTGGACAGTGTTATGGACAAGACAAGCAAGTGCGCACGCTGATTTATCCGCCCGCCGTCGAGGCCCAGACCCTAGGACCGGGCGATCAGATTCAAGTTAAGGCCCTGCATGCTCCTGAGCTTGGAGACAAGCCGGTCCGTGTCGATTCGGAAGGGTTCATCATGCTCACCGGCCTAGGCAGGATCAAGGCCGGGGCTCGCACCACTGAGCAGCTTGCCATCGATCTACGCGAGCGCCTCTCCAAAGTAATACGCGATCCGGAGGTGGCTATCGACATCGTTGAGCTGCACAGCCAGCCTGTTTCCGTCCTGGGGGCCGTTAAGACGCCCGGAGTTTACCAGATCGTTGGGAAAAAGCGTTTGACCGAGGTGCTCGCGCTCGCTGGCGGCCTGGATGCGGAAGCGGGTGACCGCATTGAAATTACCCGCGCGCTGATAGGAGACGAGCCGGGGCAGCCGGAAAGGTTTAGCGTCGTGGAGGTCAGCGTCGGCGAACTGATGGGCGGGCGCTGGGAAAAGAACCTCGTGATGCATTCAGAGGATGTCGTCACGGTTCCGCGGGCCAAGTTGGTCTACGTGATCGGACAGGTTCGCAAATCGGGCGGATTCGTTTTACGCGAGCGGCAGGATATGTCTGTTCTGCAAGCTCTAGCGCTGGCCGAAGGTCTTCTGCCAACGGCAGGGTCGGCCAATGCGAAGATTCTGCGGCAAGAAGAGCCGCTAGGCCCGCGAAAGGAGATTGCGGTCAACATCAAGAGCGTCCTGGCGGGGAAGGCGGCAGATCAGCCGCTGCTTCCGAACGACGTGTTGTTCATTCCGAACAGCATCGCAAAGTCCGTAGCATTGCGCAGCCTTGAGATGGCCATCCAGATGGGAACGGGCCTCGTTGTCTGGAGGCAATTTTAGTCGCATGGCTAACTGGCGCAAGGGAAACCAAGCTTACTCGAATCCGCAAGCGCATCCGGGGTTGGAGCGCGTAAGAAGGGCCGAAATCGAGCCGAGGATCTCCGTTTTCGGCGGGGAAGCCAACGAATCCGGTTATCTGAGTTTTGAGCGGGTGCTAGCCGTTTTATGGCGGCAACGGAACGCAGTGCTGCTCTCGCTGTTGGCCGGCTCTGCGATCGCTGCTATTTCGTATGCCACGCAGTCGAAAGTGTATCGCGCCAACACCACCCTCGAAATTCAGATGCCGAACGGCGACTACCTAAACCACCGCCAGCTGGATCAGAACGTGGAACCCGGCGCGCTTCTCATGGAGCCGTTCCTGCAAACGCAGTTGAGGTTGCTGCAGAGCGACACGATGCTGATGCGGGTAGTTAGAAAGCTGGCGCTCACCGACGAGCGTGAGTTCCGCGCCAGGCTGGCATCTTTGAAGCCGGGGGAGGCGCAACCTCCTAATGCGGGACCCGGTCCGTTGCTCGAAGCTGTGCGCAGCAGGCTGGACGCCCGCATGTTGGGCCAAACCCAAATCGTGGAAATCTCGTTCGAAGCCCGCGATCCAAAGCTGGCCGCCCGGTTTGTGAACACGCTCGCGGCGGAGTATCAGAATTTGGCCATCAGCCGCCAAGTGGAGTCGGTGAATCAGACCGGCGATTTGCTAAGCGGCCAACTCGAAGCTGTGCGCGGTTCCCTCAAGGCAGCGGAACGCCTGCTGCAAGACTATGTATCCACCAGCGGGCTGCTCTCCGGCGGCGACAAGGATAGCGTGGCCGAACAGCGCTTGAAACAGGTGCAGGGCGTGTTGACCGCCGCCCAGGACGCGCGTATTTCCGATCAGGCGCGCTATGAAGGGGCTCGCGCTTCAAGCGGGCCGAACGGCGGAGATCTGGTAGAGAGCGACACCCTGCGCGGCTATCGCGTGCGCATGACCGAGTTGCGCCAGCAACTTGCCGAAGCGTCCGAGGTGTTACAGCCCGCCCACTATAAGGTTCGGCAACTCAAGGCGGAACTGGCCGAAGTGGAGCAAGCTTTCGAGCGGGAACGCGAAGGAACGCTCAAGCGATTAGGAGGCGCGTACCAGGCATCCCGCGCTCGCGAACAAGCCCTGCTTGCCGACTACAACCAGCAGGTCACCCGCGCATCGCAACAGATGACGAATTCGGTCCGCTACACCACGCTGAAACGCGATGTGGAAACGCAGCAGCAGCTCTACGATTCCATGATCCAGCGGACCAAGGAAGCCAGCGTCCTGTCGGCCATGCGGACCAGCAATGTGAAGGTGGTGGATCCCGCCGATATTCCTTACCGGGCGGTAAGGCCGCAAAAAGCCCTCTATGCTGCGCTTGGCCTCACCGGGGGAAGCCTCTTTGGATTGTTGATCGCTTTCGGGCGCGAGCGGCGCGCAACTCGCGGAGCCAGACGGAAGTCCGCCTCTGCGCCGGGTCTCCGAAGCTTGGGCGTAATGCCTCACTTTCTGCCCGCCATCGCGACGGAGGAGCCGGAAACGGCCGTCTGGACCTCCCCCGAGAGCTCTTTCTCGCACGTCATTGAAGGAGCTTCGCGCTTCTTGGTTCCGCTCGCTTCCGGTCCCCGCGTTGTGGGCATCACCAGTCCCAACACCGGCGAGGGGAAAACCACCGTCGCCTGCAACCTCGCGGTCGAAGTCGCGCGATCCGGACGCACCGTCTTGTTGATTGACGCGGATCATTGCAGCCCGCGCCTGCACGAGGTGTTTCGAATCGGCAACAACGTCAGGGGATTCTCGGAAATGGTACGAGGCGGGGTGGGCTCAGCACCGGGACTCGACTTGATCTGGGTGACCCGCATTCCAAACCTCGCGGTGTTGCCCTGCGGAAAGAATCCCTTGAATGCCGGACACGATCATGTCCCCGCCATCAATAGGCTGCGCTCCGAGTTTGACGTTCTGGTTTTCGATCTCCCCGCCGTGCTGGCGTCGGATTCCGCCGCGCAGGTTGCCGCTTGCCTCGACAGCGTAGCCCTGGTGGTTAGCGCAGACCGCACCACGGCCGAGGGAGTCGAAACCGCAGTGCGCCGCCTTGCCTTGGAGCGGGCTCCGGTGGTGGGCGCATTGTTCAACAGGGTGAATACTTCCTCCCTTTCCAAACGGCTTCTGGCGAGCCCCGTACTTCAATGACCACTGCTGCCATACCGTTGTCGGGCACTCGCACGGTGGAGATTCATCCGAAGAGCCTGCGCAGCAACTTTGCCCGGGTTACGGTCGGCTTCTCGGTGTATGCAGCTTGCCAGTGGGCCATTATGGCTGTGCTCGCCAAGCTTGGATCGCCGGAATTGGTCGGGCAATATGCATTCGCCTTAGCGTTGACCGCTCCCGTGCTGATGCTGGCTCAGATGAATCTGCGCACGGTGCTGGCCACGGACGTCAAGGGCGTTCACGATTTTTCGGACTACCGAAGCCTTCGCTTTATCTCGCTTCTGGCGGCCATGTTCCTCATTCTGATCTTGGCGGCCAGAGAAGGCGTCGACCCCAGCCGGAGCGTCGTAATCGCACTGGTCGGCCTGATTCAGGCAGGGGAGTTCATGGCCGACATCTGCTACGGCCAGCTTCAACTGCAGGACCGCATGCAGCAGATCGCCATTTCCATGATTGCTCGGGGTCTGCTCGGCGTGTTGGCTTTGGGCTCGGCCCTGTGGGCCACCGGCAGCCTGGCTGTGGCGCTGATCTGGATGTTCCTGGCTCGCTTGGCTGTTTACCTCGCCTACGATGCGCGGAACGTGATTCACGATTCACCGGCGCGAGCGGAACACCGGCCCTGGAGTGAGCAGGCCAAAGCACAGCGGGCAATTCTGAAACAGGCGCTGCCCCTGGGAGTTGTTCTGATGCTGGGGGCCTTGGTGGTGAACACGCCCCGCTATTTCATCGCCAGCAGCCTGGGCGAACGCGAGCTCGGCGTGTTTTCCGCCATCTTCTCCCTGGCTGCCGCGGGGAATCTCATTGTGAACTCGTTGGGACAATCCGCCACTCCGAAACTTGCGCGCTTGCATGCCAGCGGCGACAAACGCGGATTCCTCCTTCTGTCCCTAAAAATGGCCGCACTCGGCGCAGGCCTCGGGTTGCTCGGTATAGCGGGTGCCGCGACCATAGGCTCATCCGTCGTCGCTGCGGTTTATCGCCCGGAATATGCGCAGCAAAATGGTTTGCTGGTCGTGGCCATGGCCGCTTGCGGCGTGGGATTCGTTGCCTCGCTGCTCGGCTACTGCATAACGGCCGCCCGGCGGCTCTACCAGCAGATACCGCTGCAAGTAGCTTGCCTGGCCGGCACCGCTTTGGCCGCATGGTGCTTCATTCCGCGCTGGGGTCTGGTAGGCGCGGCATTGGCGCCCGGCGTAGGCGCACTGGTTCAGCTCGCCGCAGAATCGTTGATCCTGCGCAGCGTTGTGTCGGGACTCGCCGCGGGTGAACGATCATGAGCTGGTTTTCGCGCGTGGCGTTTCTAGTCTTGTGGATATTCGTATTCTCGATCCCGAGCGAAAAATCCCTTGAGTTGCCCGGGTTCGGCACCTACACCAAGTTGATTGGATTCGTCGCGATCGGTCTCGGCGCGCTTGCCGTTTTACTGGAGCGGCGGGTTCGGATTCCCACCGCTTTTCACGCAGCGATGGCCGTGTACATGGCGTGGGCGGCCCTGTCGGTGTGTTGGACCCTCAGCATGGATTGGACCGCCTTCCGGTTGAATACGTTTTTCCAGCTGTTCGTGATGGTCTTTCTAATCTTCCAACTGGCGGCAACGGAAAGCCAGGTGCATGCGCTGCTCAACGCGTACGTTCTAGGTGCTTTCGTGCCGGTCGTGGAGACCGTTCGCAACTATTTGTCCGGGCAAATGTCCGGGTACTATCAACGCTACTCGCTCACCAACACGGAGCCGAATGACCTTGCAATAACGCTGGCGTTAAGCCTGCCCATTTCCTACTACCTGTTTCTGCGGGGACGCGGACCCGTGCGAATGCTTTACCTGGTTCAGATGTTCACTGTCTGCGTTACCGTGCTGTTGACAGCCTCGCGAGCTGGAAGCGTTGCCATGCTTCTTGCGCTCAGCATTGTGTTGTGGACCGGCCGAGAGCTAACTCCACGCATGCGGGTCGGCTTAGTCGCGATGGCTTCTGTGCTGGCGGCTGCGGGGGCTGCGCTGGTGCCCGTTACTTCCTGGACCAGGCTTGCCACGCTTGGTTCCGAAGTGGCAAACGGCACCCTGAACAGCCGCACGGTGATTTGGGGAGCCGGTTGGGAGAACTTCGTGCAAGTGCCCTTCTTAGGTGTTGGCGCGGGCGCATATCCAGAGGGCTTGACGCATCTTTTCGGGCACCCCCGGGTCCCCGTTAACTTCACCCCTGTCGCGCACAACACGTTCCTCTCCGTGTTGGTGGAAACGGGTTTGATTGGATTTGCCTGCTTCGCTTGCATGCTCGCCGTTCTGGTCGCATTCGCCTGGGGAATGCCTGGCCCGACAAGGCAGGTTTGGCTTACGATGCTGGCGGTCTGGGGCGTGGCCGTGATGTCGCTCACGTGGGAGGACCGTAAACCCACCTGGTTCATTTTCGCGATTCTTGCAGCTCACCATGCCGTTGCGCAAAGAATGCCCGGCGCAGCAAAGAGGCCCTACGGGGCACGGTTGACTAATCCGGCTCGCTCGCTTCGTTGGGAGGAAGTGGCTTCGTGACCCGCACAAGAATTCTTCACGTGATGCCCAGCCTGGCCCCT
>JANXQZ010000382.1 GCA_025353235.1 Bryobacterales bacterium | reverse complement strand
TGGGGCATGGGGCCATCGGTGGCCGCCACCACCAGGATCGCGCCGTCCATCTGCGCCGCGCCGGTGATCATGTTCTTGATGTAATCGGCGTGGCCGGGGCAATCCACGTGGGCGTAATGGCGGTTCTTCGTTTCGTATTCGACGTGCGCGGCCGCGATTGTGATGCCGCGGGCCTTCTCTTCCGGCGCGTTGTCGATGGAGTCGAAGGACCGGAATTTCATCTTCGGGTTATGCTTCGACATCACTTTGGTGATAGCCGCCGTTAGGGTCGTCTTGCCGTGATCGATGTGGCCGATGGTGCCAACGTTGACGTGCGGCTTGGTGCGATCGAATTTTTCTTTTGCCATGGGATTCGCTTGCGGTTTCGAAATTCTGGAGCCGTTGACCGGGATTGAACCGGTGACCTCGTCCTTACCAAGGACGCGCTCTACCAGCTGAGCTACAACGGCTTAAGTGATCTGGTGGACAGGGAAGGATTCGAACCTTCGTACCTCGCAGGGAGGGACAGATTTACAGTCTGTTGGCTTTAACCACTCACCCACCTGTCCAGGGTTGTCCTGTTTCAGCTCTTTTGAATTGTAGCACAGTAAAGGAGGCTGTTTTTTCGCCTCACAAGTTCCGACTGGAGAACCACGAGCCTCTTTCAGGAGCAACTGCCGTTTACAGTGATGAAGCCGTAACTTCAACGTCCTCGCCGACGGTGATAGGTTCTGGTACAGCTTCTCCATGCATCCGCATGCCTTCTAAGTGGAATTCGATGGCCTCCATCATTAACTCGCGTGTTTCCTCCAGCGTCGAGGCCGCCCCGATGCAACCCGGAAGATCGGGAACGTGTGCGCTATAACCAGTTGCGGTGCGAGCATACAACACGAAATATTTCATTTCCCAATTCCTGTTATTCCCGCCTGTTTCATTATAGAAGCCTGTGTCTTAGGGTCCAACTCGTTGGACGGGTGGCCTGCTATGGTCACGGTACCAGATTTCGACGCATGGTGATACTGCCTGTGACTGCCGCGCGTGCGCTCCAGTCGCCAGCCGCCTAATTCTACGAGCTTAATCTTGTCTCTGACTTTCACGCCACTAGATCATCGCATTTCGCTCCGAGGCGATTGAAGTCCAGGTCCTACTGTTTTCGCTTCATAGACTTGCTGTAGGATACCTGCCATCATGGACGCATGAGTCGGCATCTCCTAATTAGCTTACTGGCTGTTTCCGCCCTGAGCCTGTCCGCGCAGACCACCCAGAACCGCATCCCCTTTGTCCGTGCAGTGGGAACAGGTTCAGTCTCCGTTAAGCCCGATCAGGCCAAGATCGATTTGAGCGTCGTAACTCAGGATCATAGCGCCCAGACCGCCTCCTCGCAAAATGCAGCCCTGGTCACCAGCGTCATCAGCCAAGTCACGGCCATTCTGGGTCCTGCGGCCGATATTAAAACGATCAGCTACTCGCTTTCACCGAATTATACTTACCAGCAAGGTCAGCCCCCAACCCTCACTGGTTACACGGCTAGCAATACCGTCCAGGCGACCACTACCGATCTTTCCAGCGTTGGACGGATTATCGACACTGGCATTCAGGCGGGCGCGAACCAAGTGCTGGGGCTTCAATTCGGATTGCAGAACGATTCGGACGCGAGATCCCAAGCTCTAAAGGCCGCTACGGTTCAAGCGAAAGCTCACGCGGACGCGATGGCATCCGGGGTGGGAGCGCGAACGGGATCGGTCCAGGTAATTCAGGAAGGCTACGCTACGAGCACAGCTGTAATCCCAGGGCTCGCCGCGTCAGCCGCGCCCACAACGCCGATCCTTTCCGGATCGCTTACCGTCCAGGCGACGGTCACGCTGGATGTCTCGCTAGTGCAGTAATCACTCGTTTTAAACTATACTGGCAGCTACATGTCCGCGCTGCATCAGTTTGCGATCCTGCCATCCGGGAGTTCTCCGAACTCCTTTCCTCCGCTTGGCCCTAACCTCAAAGTCTTAATGGTGTGGCCGCGCTTTCCGCCTTCGTTTTGGGGGTTTGAAGGTGTTCTCGAAATGCTCCCCGAAGCCGCCATGACTCCTCCGCTTGGCCTCGTCACGGTAGCGGCGCTCTGTCCCCCAAGCTGGAATATTCGGCTCCTGGATCATGCCTTCGACGAGATCCGAGATCAAGATTTGCTGTGGGCGGACTTGGTGATGGTCAGCGCGATGCACGCGCAGCGGGCCGACACTCGCTCAATTCTCGCCCGAGCGCGCTCACTCGGACGCCGTACATTTATCGGCGGACCATGGGCCAGCAGCGAACCTGA
>JANXQZ010000338.1 GCA_025353235.1 Bryobacterales bacterium | reverse complement strand
CAAGCGGTAGTCTGGTCCGAATGCGAAAACAGATTGGAGGGAACCGGCACGCCAGCGTTGTACGCGGTGCGATCAACGATCGGTTGCACCAGCATTCCGACATTGGCCAGGATCGCCGCCTTGCCCTGCTGATACAGCGCTTGCATCTCCGTGAGCCTTGGATGCAGGCCGTACGTATCGTTGCTCTTGGTAACCACCGGGAGCAGGGATGCTTGCGCTAAGCCGACGGCGCCTCGACCGTTCTGGTATAGTCCGAAGTTCTGCGCAGCGGTCTGGATCGGGATCACCGTGTTGTGACCGTCGTTGCCGCCCGCCAGGAAAATGCAGACCAAGGCTCGATAGTTGCCGCCAGCCCCCAGCGCGTTCATCTCGCCGAACTTGCCCATCGCGCCGATCGCGCCTAAAGCGGCAACGGACTTCAGTCCGATCCGCATGAAATTTCTTCTCGATTGAATTAACATGAGAGTCTCCTTTATATAGTTCGTGGCGCGATCAGTGCCACACGTTGTAGTAGCTGGACGCAAGAATCAAGTACAGAGCCGTCTGAACCCGCCGCAGGTTGCCCCCGCCTTCCGCCTGCACAGCCGAGACGAGAATCTGTTTCATCGTGGAAGGCATGTCGCCGTGAGTGAGCGCGATATCGAGCGCGTCTACGAGCTGGCTCGGCGTTGTGGCTAGTGTCACGTAAGGCGTCAGATCCACGGTGGTGCCGGGTCCGTTCGTCTGAATCGATGCTTGATAATTTCCGAACAGGCTTGAAACTAAGTTGTCGCGGTAGAGCGATGTCGCGGGCGTATAGATCTGGAATTCGCCGCCGGTGATGCCCGCGCCGGGAACGCCGTATCGGGGTGAATAGTAGTTGAAAACGCTGGGCGGGTTAAAGATGTCCTGGCTCATGTTGTACAGGTCCCAGGAGAAATAATTCTGATCGTTCACCTGCGCGTTCAAGGCGCGCAGAAATCCAGCCAAGAACAGCACGGGCTCTTGCAGATGACCGTCTGTCGGCTGGTCCATGCCGCCCGCATCGTTTGCCCGCGCTTCGGGATCGAGCAGCACCGCTGAGATCACGGCCTTCATGTCGCCTCGCACGCCTTGGCCGTTATCGTTGAAAGCGGCCGCCACTCGCGCCACGTAGGCCGGAGTAGGATTGCTCTTCACCAAGTGCTGGATGAGCTGCTTGCCGATGAACGGACCCGCATTTGGGTGGTTGTAAAGGTTGTCGAGACCCCCTGCCAAATCTTGTTGCGCCGTCTGCCCGGCTGGCAGAACAACGCCGTATAAAATGTTCTTGGCGTTGGTGTCGTGCATGGGCTGATAGGGCACCATAGGGCCGGCCGGATTAATATAGGCGCCCCAATTGACCGGTCCGCTGGTTGGCTGATTGGTCCAGCCGGTAAAGACCCGGGCAAATTCGGCCACGGTCTGCTGCGTGTAGGTAGGAATGAAATTCCCTTGCGCATCGAGCTGCGGCATGCCGTCGGGATTCAGCATGGACGTGCCAATCGTGAATAGCTGCATCACCTCGCGCGCGTAATTCTCATTGGGCAGAATAGTTCCCAGCGCATTGCCCTTAGCGTTGTTGGCCATATTGAGGAACTGGCCCATGGCCGGGTTTAGCGTCACATCCTGAATGATTTGCCGAAAGTTCACGAACGCGTCGCTCAGCAGCATGTCCTGATAAGGGCCCATGATGCTGCTCCAAATGTTTGTATTGAGGGAGCTGACGAAGATCTGGCTGTACGCGAATGCCACTCGCTGGCGAAGCTGGTCCGGCTGCATCACCGCATTCGAAACGAAGCGCGGCGGCATATTGCCTTGGCTGCCCGACACTTGATAATTCGAAGTCTTGGCCAGGGCGAACTGCTCGTTGATCCAGCCCTGCAGTCCGACCTGCTGCACGTGCGTGGCGTCGGCGGGAGTCGGCCCGAAGGCGCCCTGCTCCAGAAACCGTCGCGCTGCGCTGCTGGAAACCAGAGGGTTGGCAACCCCCACCTGTACAGCGAAGGGTTGCGATACGACTGCGCCATTCGCCACTGTGATATTTGAATTTCCGGCTTGGCTGGCATACCCCACAGCCGTCAGCGTTGTGGGAGAAACGTATTGCGTGGACATCGGCACCGCCCCGAGCGATGCTGTCGAAGATGCGCTAAAGCCCGTGCCGCTGATCGTCAGGCTGAAGACTCCAACCGGGACAGGCGCGGGATTTACCAGCGTGATGGTTGCTGGCTGGTTGCTGATGATCGTGACAGTCGCATTGGCCGTACTACCCCCCGCACTAGCGGTCACTGTGACCGTGGCCGGATTCGGCAAGCTGGGAGGTGCCGTATAGAGTCCCGACGTGTCGATCAGGCCCGAGGCCGCGTTTCCGCCCACCGTTCCGTTAACGGACCAAGCCAACCCCGCCCCAGCGTTCTGCGCCGTAAACTGCTGCGTCAAGCCGACCGCGACCGTCGCAGTCGCGGGCTGGACCGTAAGGGTTCCGCCACCTCCGCCTCCGCTCGTTACGCTGACATAAATGGGAGAGGAGAACATCGAACCCGGATTCACCACGCGAAACGGCTGAGTCCCGACGGCGGCCGTTCCCGTCACGCTGAGTTGCGCGGATGAAACAAATTGCGTTGTCTGGGCGGTGTTTCCGAGGTACGCAACGGCTCCCGGCTGAAATCCCGAGCCTGTGATTTTGACGGTGAATGGGCCCGCCGTAAAAGTAGACGGCGTAACGCTAGTGAGAGTCGGCCCTAGTGTTTTGATTGTCGCTCCCGTGGAGCCGGATATGGTCATGTCCACGGTGCTGGTCGCCGTTACCGTGACTGGATTGGGAGAGGGTACAGCCGTCGGCGCGGTGTACAACCCGTTGGCATTGATGGTGCCAAACATGGAGTTGCCCCCTGGCACGCTGTTCACCGACCAGGCTACTCCGCTGCTCGCGAGTCCGCTCACCGTTGCGCTAAAGAGTCTCTGCCCTCCAACGACTAATGAGTCATTTGCCGGCTTCACTACGATTGTTCCGACCGCCAGGACCGCTGGACTCACCCACAGCAGGGCGAAAGCGATCCGCAAGACGCGATTCTTCATATTTCGTGCTCCTCGTTGTTGAAGAGGAGGAATCAGCGGCTAGATTAGTACTTGCGGTACGAAATCTCAGCAGCGCCGTGTGGGGCAGGATGGCATCCTGCTCGCCGATTGATAATCGGCGCAAAATGGCGGGTTAATGACCCGCCGCAGGATGGCAACCTGCCCTACAAAGTCGACGGCTGAGTTAAAAATCGCCAGCAGCAGATGATGCGATATGGTGCCAATCAGAAGCAGCACGCTTTTGTTCGAAGCGCCGATGATACACTTAAGGGCATAATTCGCTCAAACGAAAATTCAGGGCTATTACAAGAGGTTAACTATGTCGTTTTCCCGACCTCGGGCTAGCGCCGCGTGGCGTCTAGGCATACTGTTCATGTTTGTTGGGACGTTCCTGTTCGGCCAATCCGAGCGTGGAACGATCGAGGGAACAGTTCGAGATACTACCGGCGCAGTCATACCAGGCGCCAAGGTTGTCGTCACCAATTCTGCGACCAACACGTCGCTAACACTCTCTAGCAATGCGAGCGGCGATTTCACAGCCCCCAGCTTGCAAGTAAGCAAATACAACGTGCGCGTGGAAAAAGAAGGCTTTCGTCCGTCTCAGCTTTCTGGCATCACGGTAGACGCCGCCACCACCGTTCGCGCGGATGTGAACCTGGAAATTGGCAGTTCTCTGCAAACCGTCGAAGTGCAGGCCAGCGCCGTTCAACTGCAAACGGAAGATGCCAAGTCCAGCACCACGGTCACGAACAAACAGGTGGACGAGTTGCCCCTGGTTGTCAGCGGCGCTCTTCGCAGCCCATTTGATCTTGCCCAGTTGACGCCTGAGTCAAAACAGCTCGGCGGGGACAATGGATTCAGTTTGGGCGGAGGCCAGGCGGCCAGCTACGGCACCTCGCTCGATGGCGTCTCTACGAACACGACGCGCGCTCTTTCGCAAAGTTGGGTAGCGTTAAACGCACCCTCGCTGGAAGCGGTCACCGAATTCACGGTTGATACGAACGGCTTCAAAGCGGAGTATGGCCACGCGGGCGGCGGCACCATGACCTTCGTATCGAAGTCGGGCACCAACCGGCTGCATGGGACCGCTTATGATTTCCTGCGCAACAACGATTTCGACGCCAACAATTGGTTTCAGAACCGCGCGGGCAAGCCGATCCCTATCTACAAGCAGAATGATTTTGGATTCAGCGCCGGCGGTCCAGTGTACATCCCAAAGCTTTATCATGGCCGCAACAAGACGTTCTGGTTCACCAGCTACGAGGGCTTTCGCAATCGGGCGGGTGCGACAGGCGCGTCATTCACCGTTCCCACTCCTGAGATGTACAACGGCGATTTCAGCAAGTGGGTGGATTCCAGCGGCAAGCTCATTCCGGTCTACGACCCCACCACGCAGGTGATCGACTCCACTGGTAAGGTAACGCGCCAGCAGTTCCCGGGCAACATCATTCCTAAGAACTTGTTCGATCCTGTGGCGGTCAAAGCACTCGCGGCGTTTGCCAGCGGCAAGGGCGGACAGCTTGTCCCAAACAATGGCGCAGCGCCCGGCACCGTCGCTTATGTGAACAATAACTACCTGGTTACAAACGGGTCGCAGGTCAGCCCCGAAAATAAGTTCAGCGTGAAAGGCGACCATGTTTTTTCCGAGAGAGATCGCATCTCAGGTTATTACGGATATGGGCGACAGTATGTGGAGCCTGGCGCGGATGGTCCGCCGCAGCTCCCCGGTCTTTACGCCAACTACAACGATACCCGCAACAAGAGTGACGTGGTCCGCTTCAGTTGGGACCACATGTTCAGCCCCACCAAGTTGAACCACTTCTACGCAGGCGGCAACAATTGGCGTCAAGCGCACGATCCGCCTCAGGCCACTGTAGTGAGCGGCATCAATTGGAAAGATAAAGTTTGTCTGGCTGGCGTGCCGGACTGCAACCAGAACCTGCTGAACCTCTTCACCAGCGGCAATATCTACAGCCAGTGGGGCGGCAACGCCAATAATGGATCGGAGAACACGGTCTACGCTTACAACGACGATTTCACCTGGATTCGCGGCAGCCACAGCTTCAAGTTCGGCGGCATGTACCAGCTCAACCACTACAACGGTTTGGGCCGGCAGTGCATCTCCGGCTGCGCTTCGTTCAGCAACACCGAAACGGGCAAGGGCAACGACACCAGCCTAACCACGGCGGGCGGGAATCCGTTTGCATCATTCCTGATTGGATATGCGAATGGCGGATCCATCGATACGGTTCGTTTCATTGGACAGCAATGGCCGTATTTCGCGGGCTTTTTCCAGGATGACTGGCGCATGAGCCGCAAGCTCGTGATTAATGCCGGTCTGCGCTGGGAAACCACGCTTCCTCCTACGGGACTCAACGACAAGTGGAGCGACTTCTCGCCCACGACCATCAATCCTCGGGATGGCATCCCGGGCGCTTTGATCTTTGCGGGCTCCGGCACGGGCCGCGTTGGGTCGCGAACTCTCGCCGACTCTTACTTCGGCGCCTTCGGCCCTCATCTGGGCGCTGCCTATAACTACAACGAAAAGACGGTGGTTCGGGCCGCTTACGCTTTGGCCTTCGCTCCTATTACCACTGTGACCGGCTCCACTCACCAGCGTGGATTCACTCAAACTTACGGTGCAGTCGGCGGAAACAGCGTTACGCCCTCGTTCATTCTGAGCCAGGGTTTCCCAAGTTACCCGATCCCCCCGTTCATCGACCCTTCCTTTTCGAACAAGGACAACATGCCCTGGTTCCAGGGAGGGGAAGCGACTAGGCCGCCGGCTCTGCACAGCTTCAATTTCTCAATTCAGCGGCAGCTCAGCTCCAGCTTGCTCGTCGAAGTTGGCTACAACGGGGTGCTCGGATCGCACTTGCAAACCCAATTGCTCGGGTACAACCAAGTCAACCCGATCTACCTGCAGAAGTACGGGACGGCGGTTTTAAACAGCTTGGTCACGAGTCCTGCGGCAGTAGCTGCCGGCATTACTCCGCCCTATCCGAACTTCGTGAATGAGTGGGGCGGCAATGCTACCGTGAAGCAGGCGCTACGTCCGTTCCCCCAGTATCAGAGTATCGATACCTACGCTGGCGGCGGCGACCATAGCGG
>JANXQZ010000349.1 GCA_025353235.1 Bryobacterales bacterium | reverse complement strand
CCGACTATTTGACCCGAGTCGTTCAGGCCATTGATGGTCGGATTCTACACGGATGTCAACGCCAACGTGATCGGTTTCGTAGGGACTCCGATTCCGGAGCCAGCCTCCTTCACGCTTCTTGGCGCGGGCTTGCTCGGCATTATGCTAAGACATCGCCGCAAGTTGAACTGCACGAGCAGCGCGTAAATTGGAGTTTTCGATTCTGAAATTCGGAGAGGGTCTATTTCGGCTTCCCTGATAAAAGCTGCGCGATGATCTTCTCCGCCTCCGCCACGGATTTCGCTTCGAACACCGCATCCTCAGCCGCGCGAAGAGCAGCGAGATCAGCTTTGAAACTGAGTTTCGCAGGTATTTCGTAAGACGGGAATTGCCGCGCCAGGACTCTACGGATCGTATCGGAAGCTTCAGTTAACCGGCCTTCCTCCAGTCCTTTTTCTAGTCCCTTCTTAAGTCCCTTTTCAAGACCTTCTTGCAAGCCTTCTTTCAAGCCTTCTTGCAAACCTTCTTGTCGAGCCTGTTTCCTGGCTTCTCTGATTTGCCGTTTCCCCAAGGGCGAGAGCGGATAAATCTCGTTTATGATCTTCTCCATGATCGCAGCATTCATCTCGGCATCCTCAAAAAGTCGCTCGACTCCGCTTTGATTGTAACGCAGCTTCGCCAGTTCCCAGAACCACCGCTGGGCATCCACGCTCCCTGTCTGGAAAACTCTGCGCGCACCTTCCACCATCTGTGTTTGGTTCGTCTTTACCAACGGAAGCACCGACAACAAATGCGGTTTTTCCGCTGAAAGCACTCTCTCAGCGTCGATTTCCCACAGCTTAACGGTTCTAAAAGTAATCGAAAGCAGCCCTGGAATTCTCAATGGAGGCAGGTCCGTGTAGCTCCGGGGCAACTTGTACGGGTACACGATCACTAGCGTGCATTCCACCGGCAAATTCTTTGCGAGATAGACCATGAGTGCATAGTCCAGAATCTGTTTTCGAGCGCTATTGGCATACCCTGCCTTGAACTCGAAAATATCGACGCGCTTCCTTCCGTTGATTTCCACAAGGAAGCCGCAGTCGATAATAATTTTCTTGGATGTCAACTCTTGAACGATCGGATGGATCAACGCTCCGGGAGGCGGGGGTAGCCTTTGCAGCAAGTAATAAAGCGCACGCGGGTCGTCTGAGGCGATGGATTTCAAATACGAGTCGTAAGGCTGAGTCATAAGACACGCTGCTCGCGCATGCAGATCCGCGCGGCTACCTCTTCTTAGTCAAGTTCTCAAACAGAAACAACCCGCTCTTTCCCCCCGTCACGAAGTCCAAGTCTCCATCTTTGTCGTAGTCCGCCGCTGCAATCTGAATTCCGCCTCCGGTCCGCGTACTGTAATCAATGACGTGCCTCACCCACTCAGGCTGCCCGTGAGCCGGGTCGGGCAGCTCGTACCAGTACAGTCCGAGCGGCTCCCGCTCGCCAGGATCGCGACCATTGTGAGCCATGTAGCGCTTGCCGGTCAGCATCCCCTTGCGTCCGCCAAAATTCACCATCACGGTCGCGTGCGCCTGCGACCAGCTTTCGTCGATCTTGTGCTCGATCCATTTCCCGTTCAACCCCTGCTCCATCCAGAACACCCCGTAGTCGTGCGCCTTGGTGGTGAGAATATCCGGTCGGCCGTCGCCATTTACATCCACGACATGCATGAAGCCAAGCCCTTCCTGGTTCCAGTCCGAGTGAAATTTCCACTCGCCTTTGCGAGGATCCTCGGGAGCTTCGAACCAGCCCTTGGGCGTGAGGATGTCGTTGCGCCCGTCGCCGTTCACGTCACCCGCGCCGATCCCGTGACCATAGCTATGGTCGCTGATTATGTGCTTTACGAAACCACCATTCTTCACCTCATACCAAGCGAGCGGTGCTTGCATGTCGCCGAATTGGGGAAGCAGTTCGCGCGCCTTGCCGTCGTTATCGAGATCCACCAGGAAGGCGAACTCGACATGATACTCGGTCTCGATCGCATGCTCCTTCCACATGGCCTTGGGGTCGGCCATTTGCTCAAACCAGCGGAGATGCTTGCCGAACCATGAGCAACTGACCACGTCCACGCGCCCGTCGCCGTTTACATCGAGAGGAAGATCGCTGAAATTGTCGACGTAGTTCTCGGTAAAGTTCAATTCGCGAAACTTGTGCTTGGTCCAACCAGGAGCTTCATACCAATATTCGCCGGAGAGAATATCAAGCCGTCCATCGCCGTTCACGTCCACGAAGGCCGCCGTCTCGCTCGCTCCGAGATCGATGGTGTGCTTCTCGAAAGCAATCTCCTCCGTACGCGAGCCAGCAAAGGCCAGAGCCAAGAAAGTCAGGCTTAGTACAATCCAGAACCAACGCATTTGACTACTCTATATCAGCCGCCAAGAATCTGAGTCGAATACGATACATTGGTGGTATCGAAATGTATCCTCGCACTGTATACTCGGTCCTCGAAGAGA
>JANXQZ010000310.1 GCA_025353235.1 Bryobacterales bacterium | reverse complement strand
CTTGCACTGCGCCTGCTTCGACAGTGCTTTCTCCCGGCAAGGAGATGGTTTTTGCGGTTCTGTTCCGCGGGCGGCTGGAGAATGAGACAAGCGAAAAAATAGATATAGCCGCAGAAGAGGCGGCGAGGCGGGAATATGTTGCCGGACTCCTGCGCAATTTGAGGCTGGAGACACCTGAACCGGAACTTGACCGGGCATTTGCATTCTGCAAACTACGCGTTGCCGAGGCGGTCAACGCAACCCGCGGCGGCATGATGCTCGCGCCCGGCGGACTGGCGTACTACGCGGCAGCCTGGTGTAACGACAATGTTGAATATGCTGGTCCTTTTTATCCGTTCCTTGGTGATCGTAACGGCAACCAGGCCTCGCTGGATACATATCGCCTGTTTCAGAAACACATGAATCCAGAATATAAAGAGATCCCTTCCTCTCTTTATTCGGAGGGTATCGGGCAAGGGCGCGGCGATAAAGATCGTGGGCTTCCGGCGCACCCGCCTCGCGGGCCTTCCCGGCGGCAGCCTCCAGGTTGGAAGCGGGGGGCTGGGGTGTCGCAGCCAGCCAGAGGATGAGCGGCAGGATCATTGATTGCGTTCCAGCGCTTTTACGCCAGCCTGCTTGGCCTGTTCCGCCGTTTGCAGTGTTTTCACGATTTCCCGCTCGCGGTCGCCGTCTCCTTTTCGTTTGAGCCGGTAATAAACGGTAGCGAGGGAAACGTGGGCTTCGACAAACGCCGGAGCTTCCTTCACGAGCGACTCGAGGCCAGTGCGAGCGGGTTCCATTTGGCTTTCTGCGACATCGATGGCGGCAATCTGGTAGCGAGCGCCGAAATCGCCGGGGCGAAGCTTCAGAGCGCGTTCGAAGAAGGTCCGTGATTCCACGTAGTTTTGGTCTTGACGGAGGAGTTGCCCCAGTTGGAGGCAGGCATCAAAATCGTAGGGATCGATGGCGAGACTGCGGCGGAACTCAGCTGCGGCTGCGTCGGTGGCGCCGCTTCGAAGCAGGGTGAGGCCGAGGTAAGTGTGGGCTTCGGCGAGTTTCGGATTGAGTTCGATAGCGCGGGCCAGGTCGGCCTTGGCAGCAACCAGATCGTTGGCCATCATCCGGGCCGTCCCCATCAGCAGGTGGGCCTCGGCGCTATCGGTTTTGCGTAAAAGACTATCGAGCCAAATCTGCCCTCGCTCAAATTGCTGATCGCGGATCAGGGCGGTGCCGAGCAGATACGAGATCGTATCGTCGGCATTGCCGCTCTTGGCGACGGGCTCCAGCAGTGCGATCACCTCCTGCTTCTGGCCAGCGTAAAGGTGAGCGTTGGCCAGGAGGAGCAGCGCTTGGTGATTTGCGGGATCGCCTGCATGCACCTTGGAGAAGGCGTCGATGGCTTCGAGCATGCGGCCGGATTTATAGTATGCGAGGCCCATGTTCAGACGCACTCCGAGGTTATTCGGATCTGCCTCCAGGGCGAGCGTGTATTCGCGGATACCCTCTTGGAAGCGGCCCTCGTGAGTAAGCGCTGCGCCCAGATTCGAGCGGACAGCCGAGAGTTCCGGATGGGCTTTCAGGAAAGCTTGATAACCTTCGATGGCCCCAGCGTAGTCGCCAGCTTGGTGTTTTGCGATGGCTTCTTTGAGTTGCGGCTCGGAACCCGCAAATGGCTGGGCCTGGGCAAATGCCGCTAGCAGTACAAGGGTGACGACAACACGGTACATCGAGGGAATCTTCTTTGATTATAAATGCAAAAGGGGGACAGCCGGTTGGCCGTCCCCCTTTTCCTATCTTCTAACTCGGAGCGCTTAGAAGTTATACTTCACGGCCAATTGGACGATGCGGTGCCCCACCTTCCAATCGGCATACCCAAAGCGTGAGTTCGTGGGTTGTCCCGCGCTGTTAAAGCTCAAGTTGAAGTTGTTATCACCGCTGATGAATGAAGTCAGTGGATGGTTCAGGAAGTTATAGCCGGACATGCGGAACTGCAGCTTTTGATGTTCCGTAATCGTGAAGTCCTTGAACAACGAGATGTCGTTGTTAAAGAACGCCGGACCCTTGATGTAAGGCTCGATAATCGCGCCATTATGGCCCGGGGTCGGCGGCGCATAGCAGGAGGCGTTAAAGAACTGGTTAGCCTTTAGGCCGGAGCGAGGATCGCAGGTCAACACTGGCAGGACTCCATAATCTGGGGAGCCGTTGATCAGGTTGCCGCTCAGTCCCGTGCTTGACGTCAAGGTTGTTCCGTCTCCGAGAACCGTGCCGGATGGGATAGAACCACTGATATTAAAGTTTGACGTAACCGCAGCCTGGATCGCGACGCCGCTCTGGAACTGCGAGATGCCGGAAATCTTCCAGCCATTCGCGGCTCCGCTCAAGAGTCGGCTAGACGTCTCAAGTTTCGGTATCTCAATGACGTAAGCAATGTTAAAAATATGGGTACGGTCATTCGGGAGCACGCCGTAATCATTCTTAATATTCAGGGGGTCCAGGTTTCCAGGTCCGCCACCCTCGCCCCGTATGCCTAAGGCTTTGCTGAAAGTGTAATTGATCAGGTAGTTGACGTGCCCGGACTGCTTGTTCCAGCTTGCCTGGACCGAGTTGTAGTTCGAGTACAACTTGTGGTTGATCTCTTTGATGGTTTGGTAGTTGTTGTACGGTCGGAGATTGTCAGTGGCACCCGAAGACGGACTCGTGCCGTTATCGGTGAAGAATCCCGGAATCTTAAAAAGCGTTCCAGCAGGGATGGTATTGATCTGGCCTATGTTGTTGTTCCAGTTGCTTAGGTAGTCGCTCTTGTTGCCCACGTAAGCGATCTCGAAGAGAGAATTCAACGGCGTCCGCTGAGAAATGGTGAAGCTGTAGCTTTGAGTTCGAGGTTGCTGGTCGTCCTTGAGGCCGAGAACAGTTATGCCCCCTGGGCGAACGAAACCCGCCTGCGTGTTTGCCAGGTCGGCAAACGTAAGGTTGCTGGCCGTATAAGAGTAAGAACCTTGCGGAATGTTAAGAGCGCTGGCCTGGACGTTCTGTTCGTCATGGTAGTGATACAGTCCATATCCGCCACGAACTACGGTCTTGCCCGTTCCGAAAATGTCGAAGGCAAAGCCGAAACGGGGGTTCATGAATAGCAACCGGCTCGGAGCTCCAGAAATGGGGACACTGGGATCTTTTTTATGCCATTGCACGCCCGTGACGTCGGTGGGGGCAGCGTTGGCTTGGTACTTGGCAGGATTGAAGACTGCGAATCCGACTCCAGTCGTATCGATCCAAGGACCAAAGTGAGAGAAGCGCATGCCATAGTCGAGCGTGAGCCGACGCGTGACCTTCCAGGAATCCTGTGCGTAGAATTCGACCGGCTTGTACTTCATGATAATCAGAACGTCTTTGCTGCTCTCGGAGTACTGCGCCAAGTGCCCAGTAAGGAGGTCAGCATATGCGTTGCCTGTGGAGTTCCCGCCCCAGGTGGCAAAAATTAGCTGGCCATTGGCGTTATTGCTGGAAGGCTGGTTGTTGGAAGTAGATTCCCAGTAGAAACCAAACTTCATCGTGTGCGTACCCCAAACTTTCGAGAGGTTGTCGGCCAGCGTCGGAAGAGTCTTTTTGGCGTAGAGCGAGCCCGTCAATTGGAAACCGCTCGGTTGGATGATGTTGGCGAAACCATTGCCCCAGCCGGTCAAAGTGGGCAGTTCCTTGATGCTGTTGTTTCCAGGGAAGAGATGGGGGTAATTGACTCCCAGAGTCGTGGGATCGACTTTCGAGGGATTCTCGTACGAATTCGGCAGGTTTAAATTCGTGTAGGTAAACACCAGCTCATTGGTGAGGGTCGGCGTGAAGACTTTGGTCAGGTTGGCCGAAATCGAGTCCGACTCGTTCGCAGCAATCAGGCGCGTGGGGTATGGGACTGTCGGCGTCGGTCTCCACCACAGCGTGTCGGTGTAGTAAGCCGTGTCTCGCTGACGATTGTAGCTGA
>JANXQZ010000302.1 GCA_025353235.1 Bryobacterales bacterium | reverse complement strand
TAGAAGGAAAGTCGGACATAAGGGTAGGCACCGCGCGAATCTGTCCAGGCCATATGGCCTATTGGCCGATTCTAACAGACAAACTCGCGTTCCCATTTGATATGCTCTATCACTTACGATGACCAAAGAACTGCCCGAGATAGATTTTCAGCGATTTTGGCGGCGGCTTCAAGGGCTGGGGCTTAACGCGTACGAGGCTCGGTCCTACCTTGTATTGATTGGTCATCAACGCTTCAAGGCTCTGGAACTGGCGGCTCGCTCGCATGTGCCGCGGCAGAAAATCTACGAGGTGCTGCACAGCTTGGTGGAGAAGGGGTTCGCTCAGGTTGTTCAAGAGAAAACCAAATTGTTTTCCGCAGTGGAGCCGACCATTGCGATTCCGAGCTATCTGTCGCGCCGCTCTCAAGCCATGCAGCAGGAATTTAAAGATCAGAGCCGGTCGGCGGAGGGCTTGGTGGATGATCTGGCGTCGGCGTACTCGGAAGGGCAAGGGGGCAGGGGCACGCTCGATTACCTGAGGATTGTCAGCGAGCCGGGACAGACGGGGGTCCATTATCGCCAGATGCTGTCCGATGTGCGGCTTGAGTATTTGGAATTTTCACGCCCTCCGTATGCGGTGGATCCGCTGGATGAAAAGCTGGTGAAGCAAGCTCGTGCGCGAGGGGTAGTTTGCAGGCTGCTGATTGAATCGGGCACGCTGGATCGGCTGCATCAGAGGCGGCTGGACGACTACGCGGTGTCGGGCGTGGAAATTCGACAGGCCGAATCCCTGCCGATGAAGCTGGCGATCTTCGATGGGCTGCGTGGGATGCTGGCATTGCTGGACCCGGTGATCACGAAGCCGACATGGACCGCAGTGGTTTACGAGCATGGCGGGATGGGAGAAGCGATGAAGGGCCTGTTTGAAAATTACTGGAGGAAGTCAGGCACGTTTGCCCGGGGCGTTTAGGTTCGGAGATTCCACGAGTGGAACCATACAAAAAAATGCCCGCCGGAGTGCGGCGGGCGTGCCTTGTGAGGATGAGCATTCTGGACGACTTTGTGCCAATCCAGCGCTTCTTCAGTATGCCGATTCCATTAACATCTGTAAATCAGGTTGATGCTGTAGGTACCCCTAGGGATGCCCGAGTGACGAACTCAGGATCGGAAACAGCTGCCGGATGCGATCGTCGGACGGCTGCAGGCCGTATTCGCAGACTTCAAAAGCTTCGGCGTGTTGGACCCGGCCGCCGCGTTCAGGTCCGTACCACTTGATAAGACTGGCCCGAATCGCTGGCGTGACCTCCCGCTTCTGACGCTGCTGCTTCAGCCACGCCTTTCTCGCAGCCGGGTCTTTCGGGACTTGGTCCAGCCTGCCGTCCACCCACGGCAGCCACTCATAAAACTGCGAGACGTGCGCATCCAGCGCGTCTACTTTCTTCTCGAACACATCGTCAATGTCGATCGCGATATCTGGCCGGAATGGATTTGGGCGTTGAAACCCATCCTGAAAATAGAGAAACAGCGGATTTTTCTTGAGCGCGGGAGTGTCGGATGCCACGTTTGGAACCACCACCATGTAGGAGGAGTCCTGCACCAGCACTCCGGTATACCGATGATCGGGATGATAGTCGTTCGGCCGCGGTGCGATCACGATGTCGGCATTCCACTGCCGGATGCGGCGGATCACCTGCTTGCGAACTTCCAACGTTGGCAGCAATTCTCCATCATGGGTGTCAAGCACTTCGTAAGTAATCCCGAGCCGCCGGGCCGACTCCATCGCCTCCGCACGCCTGCGGGTGGCAAGCTCCACTCCATGCAGGGTCTGATGACCAACGTCTCCGTTGGTGATGGACACAAATTTCACAGCATGCCCGAGTGCGGCAAACTTAGCGGCCGATCCTCCGGCACCGAGGTCGCAATCGTCCGGATGAGCCCCGAAGGCAATGACGCGGAGTTGTTGACCGGATACGATGGCGTAAGACAAACCCATAAGAACAAGTCCGAGCCTGGCGCGTGTGAGGATGGTCGGCAAGATATGGACCTATCCTCGCACATGGAAAGGGTAGCGACCAGAAGAAAGCAGGAGTTAAGATTCAGCCGTAGCGGGGTCCGTGCCCGGCCCCGAGTCCTAAAATATCCCGCTGAATATCCTGATCCGAAGGCCGCATCAATGATTTGTCGGCGTCCGGCATTTCGTCGAAGCACTTGATGCAGATAATCTTAGCTTCGGGGTGGGAACTCAGCCGTTCGATGCTGGTGACCGCCAGAAATACGGTCGACGTGCAACGCGAGCAATAGCGCGTCTCGGAGTGGACCATCGCATTGTCGCCGCCAACGATGTAGTCCAGCTTGGCCCCCGCTTTGTAGACCGGAATCTGGTCCACGTCCACTTTGCTGAGCCGCTCGACGAGGGAAGGGTTCTTCTTACGTTTCTTGGAAACTCCGCTCACACCCTATTGTCACCCAATTCACTACGCGATCAAAGTCTCTGGCGTTACGGCTGTGGTAAGCTAGAATTCCTTCCATGTCGAAGTCGGTTGGTGTCTTATGGCAAGCCCCGGCACACAGGAGCGGCAAATTGGCCCGTCTCCCTTCAAGACTTATGACTCAAACAGCTGTTATGACGAGATGTTTTCGGCCCCCGGAGTGGTGCGTCCCCATTATGAGCTGATTTACGACCTTCTCTGCGATCTGCCAGCCGACGAATTGCGGCGAAAAAAGCAAGCGGCCGACCTGTCGTTCTTGCATCAGGGGATCACCTTTACCGTATACGGCCGCGACGAGGGAACGGAGCAGATATTTCCGCACGACCTGCTTCCGCGCATCATCACCAAGGCCGAGTGGGACGTCATCGAACGCGGCCTCACCCAGCGCATCACCGCGCTAAATCTCTTTCTCCGCGATATCTACAACGAAGGCCGCTGTCTCGCCGACAATATCGTCCCCCGCGAGATGGTGTACACCTGCAAGCATTTCCGCAGGCAAATGCGGGGCATCGCCGTACCCAAGAATATCTACATCGCTGTAGTTGGCACCGATCTGATCCGCATGCCCGACGGCAAGTTCGTGGTGCTGGAAGACAATCTGCGTGTTCCGAGCGGCGTGTCCTACATGCTCACTTCGCGCGAGGTGATGAAGCGCATCTTTCCCGAAGTGTTCCGCAAATGCGGGGTCAGGCCCATCGATCATTACGGTCAGGCGCTCCTCTCCACTCTGCGCGCACTCGCTCCCGGCAATCGGTCCGAGCCGCACATCGTTCTTCTCACGCCAGGAGTCTATAACTCAGCTTACTTCGAGCATGCGTTTCTCGCCCGCCAAATGGGAATCGAACTTGTCGAGGGACGCGACTTGGTTGTTCACGACAACATGGTCTACATGCGCACCACTGCGGGCCTGCGCCGCGTAGATGTGATTTACCGCCGCGTGGATGACGATTTTATCGATGGCTTGACTTTTCGTTCGGACTCCATCCTAGGTGTTGCCGGACTCTTCAATGCCTACCGAGCCGGCAACGTGACCCTGGCGAACGCAATCGGCACCGGAGTAGCCGACGATAAGGCCATTTATGCGTACGTGCCCCAGATCATTCGTTATTTTCTGGGTGAAGATCCGATTCTCGAAAACGTGGAAACCTTCGTACTTACCGACGACGTGCAGCGGCAACATGTGCTCGGGCAGCTCGACAAAATGGTGGTTAAGGCCGTCGGCGAGTCCGGCGGCTACGGCATGCTGATCGGGCCGCACAGCTCACTGAAAGATCGCGAAGAGTTCCGCAGGCGCATTGAAGCCGATCCGAGGAACTACATCGCGCAGCCCACAATTTCGTTGTCACGCGCGCCTTGCTACTTCGACGGACAAGTGGAGCCGCGGCACGTCGACCTTCGCCCCTACATCCTCTATGGCGACAAAGTCACCATCGTGCCCGGAGGACTCACTCGGGTCGCTCTACGGAAAGGCTCGCTGGTCGTCAATTCATCGCAAGGCGGTGGCAGCAAAGACACTTGGGTGCTGCATTAATGCTTTCCCGAGTGGCAGACAGTCTCTATTGGATGAGCCGTTATCTCGAGAGGGCAGAGCATTCCGCTCGCGTGGTCGACGTGCATCTGAATTTGATGCTGGATGAAAGCAGCGGTTCAACCGATCGGCGCTGGTCGCGCGTCATTTCGTCTTTGAACCTTTCGCCAGGGGAAAAGGCGAAGGGTGACATGTACACCTTTGCCCAGGCGCATGGCTTCGATCAGATCAGCACTTGCATCGTGCAAGCCCGCGAAAACGCGCGCCAGGTTCGCGAGCAGATCAGCTCGGAGATGTGGGAACAGCTGAACCGCTTGTTCCTCGAAGTAAGGCGCATGGGGATCGCGGATGTGTGGGATGAACAACCGCTCGACTTTCTGCGCAGCGTTAAAGAAAGCTCTCACCTTTTCCAGGGCATCAC
>JANXQZ010000260.1 GCA_025353235.1 Bryobacterales bacterium | reverse complement strand
CTTGAGCTGATTCTTTCGGGCTTGAAGCAGGGGGGATTTGTCGAATCGCGCCGGGGAGCCGAGGGCGGTTACCTGCTCGCCCGGGCTCCGGAAGGCATCACGGTGGGCGAAGTGATCCGCTACATTGAAGGAATCAAGACGCTGAAGAACTCGCGCAAGTCGAACTTGGCCGACCCGTTTGGGGACATGTGGGAGCGAGTCGACTCGGGCGTGTCGGCGGTGATCGATCGGACGTCGTTCGCGGATCTGGTTAGAAACTGGAACGAAAAACAGACCAAGTATGTTCCCAATTGGGATATCTAAGAGAGGCCGCATTTAGGGAGACAAAATGGTATACCCGGATAATTCTTATAGCATTGGACGCACTCCGCTGGTCAAGCTGAACCGCGTGGTGGACGGCGCCAAGGCCACCGTGCTCGCGAAGATTGAGGGGCGCAACCCCGCGTATTCCGTGAAGTGCCGCATTGGCGCGTCCATGATTTGGGACGCCGAAGAGCGCGGCATTCTGAAGGCTGGCAAGGAGCTGATCGAGCCTACCAGCGGCAACACGGGGATTGCCTTGGCCTTCGTGGCCGCCGCCCGGGGCTATCCGATCACTTTGACGATGCCCGAAACCATGTCGCTGGAACGCAGGAAGGTCCTGAAAACTTTCGGGGCGCATTTGATTCTGACGGAAGGTTCGCTGGGCATGAAGGGAGCGATCGAGCGCGCCGAGCAGATGGTTGCGTCCGATCCTGCGCGCTACCTGCTGCTGCAACAGTTCCAGAATCCGGCCAATCCGCTGATCCACTTCCGCACTACCGGCCCGGAGATTTGGGACGACACCGAGGGCGGAGTGGATGTCCTGGTGAGCGGCGTGGGCACCGGGGGCACGATTACCGGCGTGTCGCGCTACGTGAAACATGAGAAGAAGCGCAAGCTTCTGTCGGTGGCGGTGGAGCCGGTCAACAGCGCGGTGATTTCTCAAACTATGCAGCACGAGCCGCTGAAACCTGGTCCGCATAAGATCCAAGGCATTGGCGCAGGATTCATTCCCGGAAACTTGGACCTTGCTATGGTGGACCGGGTGGAGCTGGTGACGAATGAAGAATCGATCGAAATGGCTCGGCGATTGGCTCGGGAGGAAGGGATGCTGGTGGGCATTTCGTGCGGCGCAGCGGCTGCTGCCGCAATTCGGATCGCGCACGAGCCCGAGATGGAAGGCAAGACCATCGTGGTGATTCTGCCAGATTCCGGAGAGCGCTATCTCAGCAGTTCGCTATTTGAAGGAATGTTCGAGTAGAGGAAAAGGCGGGCGCTTATTTTTTGGGTGATTCAGGGGAAGCGCCCGCCGTCGTAACGGGGAGTTAAATAGAGAGCGTAAACTCTCCCGGCAAAGTTACCAAGCTCTCAAAATAATTCAATTTGCACATGCTTCCAGCTATTGACTTTCGCCTTTTCTTCGCACATACTTGAAAGCGAAGAAAGGACGAAAGGAGCTACCCTTGCCACTTCCCCCAACGTTGC
>JANXQZ010000188.1 GCA_025353235.1 Bryobacterales bacterium | reverse complement strand
GATCTCAGGCGGCGGCACACTGACGATACTCGGAGCCGGACCATGCTCTGTTACTGCGAACCAACCCGGGGGCCCTGTTGGCAGCACTACGTACGCCGCCGCTACGCCCGTAACACAAGGCTTTTTGGTTACTACTGCTGGCTTACTACCGCAGATCATCACCTTCCCCCCGTTGCCGAACCGAGTGCTCGGGGCCGCTCCATTCACAATTTCGGCCACTGCCTCGTCGGGCTTAACGGTGAGCTTCGCGTCCACTACTCCGTCAACTTGCACCGTCTTTGGCATCACCGTCACATTGGTGGCGGCTGGACAATGCTCCATACAAGCCGCTCAGCCCGGCAATGTAAACTATGCCCCAGCCCTGCCGCTGACGAACAGCTTCGTGATAACGGCCCCCGCAGGCGCGATCGTCAACGGAGGCTTCGAGACGGGCAGTCTGAGTAGCTGGACCTCCACTGGAACAACCTTGGCCGTAACTGGCGGCCACTCAGGCAGCTACGCCGCGCGAGTCGGCAGTACCAATCCCTCCACGGACAGTTCCCTCACGCAGAGCTTTACGGCGCCTACGGGTTCAACCACGCTTACACTCTGGTACAAGGTGGTTTGCCCGGACACCATCACCTACGATTGGGCCTCGGCAACGCTGAAGGACAATACCTCGGCAACCACCGCGACGATGCTGGCCAAGACCTGCTCGAACTCCGGGACCTGGGTCCAATCCTCGGCACCGGTGACCGCAGGCCACTCCTATACCCTGACCTTGGCCAACCATGACGACAACTACGCGAGCGACCCAACCTATACCCTGTACGATGACGTTGCAGTCAACTCCGCCGCGCCCCCGCCATCCGGGGTTGTGAACGGAGGCTTCGAGTCAGCGTTCTCCGGTTGGATTAGTGCTGGAACAACCTCGGTTGTCGCGCACCCTCACTCAGGCAGCTTTGCGGCCCAGCTCGGCGGCACGGCGGCGACCAACGGGGACAGCACCGTTGCTCAGACTTTCACGGCACCGCCTACAGTCTCGCAACTCTCGCTCTACTACAGCATCCACTGCCCCGATACGGTCACGTATGACTGGGCAATGGTGACGCTCAAAGACAACACGGCCGGGACGACGAATACCGTTCTGGGCAAGACGTGTTCTAACACGGGTAACTGGATCAATGCCCTCGCGCCTGTTACGCCTGGTCACAGTTACACCCTCACCTTGCTTAGCCACGACGATAATTATGGCGCTGATCCCACGTACACCTGGTACGACGACGTCATTTTAAAGTAGTCGGCTGTCCGCGCTGCTTATACTGGGGGTGTGCCAATAAGAAAGGAGCACCCCTGAGTCCATGGCGGTTTGCGCGTGTGGCGGACGTTCCGTGCGTATCAGGCGACGATTTTGGCAACGGGCCGTTTATCAGTCGGTTTATCGCTGTAAAGCCTGCCGCCAGGTAACCACGAACGCCAAGCGCTCGCAGACCCCCTCCGAGTTCAGTGCCTGCCCGCAATGCGGCACCACTCAATTGCGGGTGCGGCGGAAAGTAGACCGCATCGACACGTTATCGACCTCCCTCGTGAGCCGGTTAAAGGGGCTGCTGGGAGCGGAACTGCATCATTGCGAGTTCTGCCGGTTCCAGTTCTACGACTTCAAGAAAGTGGAATCGGCTAAAGAGAACGAGAGCCAATTGGGCGGCGTGTCTCAAGATTCGCGTGCGTGAATCGAGGCGAGCGGTCCCAGCGAGGGCGAGGACGTAAGGCGCAAATAGGCGTACCGAAGCCCGTAAATTGAACTGCCGATCGCGACTGCCGCCACCGCGTTCACCATCAGCACCGATATGGCCGTCGCTAAGAAGGCTAGCGCATCCACCCTCCGCATTTTAGGCAACCGCCGCCAAGTGCTCCAATCAAGCAGGCAGATACCCATCCAGGCCGTTACTCCAGCCAGTGCGGGGATCGGAATTCTTGCCACAAACCCGCCCCCGAGCGCCAACAGGGCCACCAGGAACACGGCGTGCAATATATTCGAAACTCTCGTGGTAGCGCCGCAGCGCACGTTGGCCAAACTGCGGGCAGGGATCCCGACGCTCATGGGCGCGCCAAACATGCCCGCGCATACGTTGGCAATCCCGTAGGCTCCCAGTTCGGTGTCGGCATCGGTCTTTTGCGTGTGTTTATGCCGACCCCGGAAGTGCTCGACTACCCGCGACGTGATGAGGAGATTCACCCCGGTCACGAAGGCCAGCGCGAAACCCGATGGCAATACGGTGTATACGTCGGCAGGCGTCCATGAAAATCCCACGAAGGGCGGCATCGATAACGGCAGAGCCCCCACTACCGATTCGTGCATCTCAAGAAAGCTCGATGCGGCGATTGCGATTGCTACGCCAATCAGCGGAGCCGGCACCTTTGGCGATATGTGAGCCGCAAAGCTCGCCGAAATAATGACGATCAACCCCAAAATGAGTGGTGCGATCTTGGCTTGCGGAAGATGCTGCAACACGATCAACAATTGAGCCAACGTCGACCCGGCCGAGCGCGTGAGAGGAGACGCCAGCCCGAGAATCGTGTCGATCTGCGAGATCAGCATCATCGCCCCGATGCCGCACGAAAAGCCCGAGACCACAGCCTGCGGCACCTTCTGAATGAATCGACCCAATCGCAGGACGCAAAACACCAGCATGAAAATGGAGGCGACCAGCGAGACCTTCGCCGCGCCGCCAAGCCCTTGCTGCTTTACTGCCAGGGCGATGAAGGGAACCGTGGCGCTCGCGGTGCCTCCGATCAGTACAGGGTTGCGCCCAAGCAAGGCCGTGATCGGCGCAGTAAGAATACTCGTGAAAATCCCTAGCACCGGGGGCAGGCCCATCAGCGTCGCCATAGCGAGGCCGTAGGGGAGCGCAATCAGCGCCGCGATCAGCCCGCCAGAGCAGTCGCCGACGAATACACGAAGGGTATATCGGCCAGCAGGAAGTTTCATTGCAACGCTTGGACAGGCCGGATTGGACGTCCGGCCCTGAGAGTATTTAAGCCATCACCTTCGCAAACGCCGTCTTGAAGCGAGCCATCTCTTCTTTGGTCCCAATTGAAACCCGAACGTAGGTCGGCCACACAGGCCAGACGCGGCCGATGTAGACATGCTCGGCCTGCATTGCCTTTACGACTTGATTCCCTGGGCGGCCCGTATCGACCATAAACTTGTTGCTAACGGATGGAACGTACTTGTAGTTTTTCTTATCCATCCAGGCGAAGACATCCTCTCGGACATCCTTGTAGATCTTGCGGCGTTCCGTCACCAAAGTGGGAACTTTCAAACTAGCGGCCGCGCCAACCATGCCGGTAACCGGAAGCGCGCCGGCGCTATAGGGCTGAATTTTTTCGAGCAAGTCTGGACGGGCGATCGCCGCGCCCGCACGCAGGCCAGCCATCCCGTACAGTTTGGAGAATGTGCGCAGGACAATTACATCTTTATCGGCCGCAACCAGATCCGTTACCGCAGCGCTGCCCGCGATGTGCATGTACGCTTCATCCACCATAAGAATGCAGCCTGCTGGCTTGTTCGCTAGAGCCCACTCGATGTCTTCCCGCGAAGTCAGCGTGCCCGTCGGATTATTCGGATTGCAAATGTAGATAAGCCCGGCGTTCGGGTCGGCCTTCACCATGGCCTTTACGTCATGCGAGAAATCTGCCTTC
>JANXQZ010000873.1 GCA_025353235.1 Bryobacterales bacterium | reverse complement strand
CGCATGACGGCGAGGCCTTTTTCGAGCGTTTCCGTTCGGTTCAGGAGGGACGAATTCCGATCCCATTCCAGGGCAAGCTGTTCCTTGCGCCAGGCTTCGAGTACAACGGCTCGCCACTCTTCTTATCGGAGTTCGGAGGCGTTTCCTATATAGCGCCGAACTCAGACGTTCCCGATAATTCCTGGGGATACGAGGGCATAGAGCCTGGCGAGGATGCCGCTCTGGGGCGGATGCGGAGCCTGTACCAAAGCATCGCGAAACTTACGAGGTTCGTTGCCATCTGCTACACGCAGCTCACGGATGTGGAGCAAGAAGTGAACGGTTTGATGACGTACGACCGCACGCTGAAGTTCGATCCCAAGGACATCCGCGCAATAAACGCCCTTCTCCGCTAAACAGCGCCAAGGAGAAAAGTAGGGCAGGTTACTAACCTGCAACCGACTAGCAATCGGTCCAAATCGCGCTTTTTGCCCTACGGTTATAGCCCGCAATGGCCGATAGGCAAATAATGGCGTTTCGGTCCAGCGCGGCGCTGCTTGCATGGCAGGTGTTGTCCTACGGTCAAGCTCCGGCAGTTCTCACATCCGCCCATGCGGTGCACAGCCTCACCGTGGAACACGCCCGTCAGCAGCGGCCTGTACATCTGCGGAGCGCCACGGCGCTGGTCTATCTTTCCCGTTGGAACGCTTTATTTCTCGCCGATCAAACCGGGGGCGTCTTCGTGGATCTCACACGCTTTCCCAAGATCGCGGTTCATACAGGGTCGCTTCTGGAAGTTGAGGGCGTCACGGGTCCGGGAGATTTCGCTCCTGTCATCGTTCCCCGAAAAATTCGTCTCCTCGGCGAGGGTCGCTTGCCTAGGGGACGGCCGTCGAGTCTCGAACACCTCTCCACTGGAGTTGAAGATGGCCAGTGGGTCGAAATTGAAGGCACGGTGCGGTCGGTGGACACTGGAAATGACGGCCTGCTGACCGTGGTAACCGCAGCCGGGTGGTCCCGCCTGGAAGTGCTCACGGAGAGTACCAGAAGAGCGGAGTTCGCCAGCCTGATTGATGCCAAAGTCGCCATAACCGGCGTAACCGGCCCTGTTTTCAACCAGCGTAGGCAGATGATCGGAGTTAATCTTTATACGCCCGGGCGTGCCTTCATCCGGGTGATCGAGCCCGCGCCCAAGGATCCGTTTGCCGTTCCGGCGCGGCCCTTGGGCGACATCCTGAAGTACATTCCGGGGGAGCCTCCCGACCACCGCATTCGCATCCGCGGGATTGTTGCGGCGCAATCCCAAGGTGCGGAGTTGTTCCTCATGGACGGGACGCGAGGGGTGAGCGTCAGGACCACCCAGACCACTTCTCTTCGGCCCGGCGATGTCGTGGATGCGGTCGGATTCCCAGCCATTGGCGAATACGCTCACGGGCTGCAGGACGCAATATTCCGTCGCGTCGGCACAGTCGCGCCGCCCGCGCCGCAGTCCATTACAGCCAAGCAGGCTTTGGCGGGCGCACATAACGCCCATCTCGTTCGCATCCGAGGCCATCTGGTCAGCGTACAAGGGACCAACCAGGAATTCGCACTGCGAGTGGCGAGCGGAGACATCCTTTTCTCAGCTATTCTCCCGGTGGAGGCGGTTGACAAGAGAGTTGCGGGGCTGCGCGCGGGCAGTTTGCTGGAACTGACCGGGATCTATCTCGTTCAGAGCACCCGCGCTGCCCGCCACTTCCGGGTACCCAACGATTTTCAGCTCTTGATGCGATCGGCGCAGGACATCGAGGTGCTTCAGCGTCCCTCCTGGTGGACGGTTGAGAACACGCTTTATTCGCTAGGTGTGACCATCTTGATCGTGCTTGCGGCGCTCTCGTGGGTCTTCGCTCTCAGGCGCCGGGTATCCCGACAAACCCGGGTATCCAGGTTCAACTCCAAGAAGCCGATACCCTCAAGCAAGCGGCCCAGGCAGCCAACCGCTCAAAGAGCGAGTTTCTTGCGAACATGAGCCACGAGATCCGCACGCCCATGAACGGCATTATGGGCATGACTCAGATTGTCCTGGACGGAGAACTGAACGAGAGCCAACGCGAATGCATGGGCATGGTGCAAAGTTCATCCGATTCCCTGCTCCGGATCATTAACGATATCCTCGATTTTTCAAAGATTGAAGCAGGCCATCTGGACCTGGAGATTACCGAGTTCAATCTGATAGAGATCTTGGAAGAATCGGCTCGCGCGCTTTCCGCGAAAGCCGACGAAAAGCGCCTGGAACTCATTTGCGATTTGGATCGCGCGCTCCCCGAAAAAGTGCTTGGAGATCCCACCAGGCTGCGGCAGATTGTGATGAACTTGATCGGCAACGCCATCAAGTTTACGCAGCGGGGACAGATAGTGCTGCGCGCTTCGGTGGACGCGATTTCCCCGGAAGCAAACATGCTTCACTTTGTCGTAAGCGATACCGGAATCGGCATTCCTGAAGAAAAGCAGAAGCTCGTGTTCAATGCCTTCGTCCAGGCGGATACATCCACCACCCGCAACTTTGGAGGCACAGGGCTGGGGTTAAGCATTTGCTCGCGGCTCGTTGAATTGATGTCTGGCAGGATTTGGGTGGAAAGCGAGCCGGGACTGGGCAGCCAATTTCACTTTACGGCATCTTTCGGCAAGAGTTCGACCGTCTGCGACTCGACCACAGCGTCTCAGCGCGATCTTTCGGAGTTTCGGGTACTGATTGTGGATGATAACGCAGCCAGCAGGCGCAATCTATCTGAGTTGATAGCGGCTTGGGGCCTGCAGGCGGTGGAGGTGGAAGGTGCGCTGCAAGCGATCGAGATGCTTTCGCTTGCTAGCTCGGGGACACCAATAATTCACCTCGTGCTCAGCGACGCCGACATGCCGGGGATGGATGGCCTTGCCCTTGCT
>JANXQZ010000114.1 GCA_025353235.1 Bryobacterales bacterium | reverse complement strand
CCGCGCGGAAGCGGCTGGTGTCGTGGTCATGAATAATTCCCTCGAGAAGGTGGACGAGTTCATGCACATCAGCCGCCGGATGCGAATCATCGCCCTCCAAAGCGCGGTGGGGGGCATGGCGCTGAGCGTCATCGGCATGGTCTTCGCAGCCACCGGACATCTAAGTCCGGTCAGCGGCGCCATCACCCAGGAAGGCATCGACATTCTGGCCGTGCTGAACGCCTTGCGGGCCGCTTTCCCTCCCAAAGTGATTCATGATCTCTAACGGCAGCCCGAAGATGGCGCGAGATGCTCTGGCCCCGGCATCACCCAGCCATCATGCATCGGCGAACACTGCGCGCCGCCAGCGAATGATTCCCGTGCGCCCTACTGTCTCGGGAGCGATTCAAGCAGCGCCGCGATCTCGTCCATGGCTGGCGCACGCGCCTCTTGGGTTGTGGTAGCTTTTCTCCGGCGCAGCGCGGCATGGTTCCTCCTGGTTCTTCTCGGCCTGACGGAAGGGTGTTCAGCCGTCCGCCGCCACCGCGCGGAAACGTTACGGATCCGGGGTTCCGACACGATGTTGATCCTGGCTCAAGCCTGGGCGGAATCTTATGCGAAAGTCGACCCCCGCCTCGCCGTAAAGGTCTCCGGCGGCGGTTCCGGGCAGGGCATCGCGGCGCTCATGAAAGGCGCCATCGACATCGCGAACTGCAGCCGTAACTTGAAGCCCGAAGAAGGAGCCGAAGCTCGCGCCAATACCGGGAAGGACCCAAAGGAGTCGTGGTCGGCTGCGATGCTTTGGCGGTTTTTGTTCATCACGATAATCCACTGGAGGAGATTACGATTGACCAGTTGGCGGAGATCTACCGGGTGGGCGGCAGCCTCAGCCGGTGGTCCCAACTGGGTGCGCGCATCCCCGCGGGCCGTGACAGGATCGTGCGGGTGAACCGGCAATCCAGTTCCGGCACGTACGAATTCTTCCGGGACCATGTGCTGGGTAAGAGGGACTTCCAACTCGGATCGCTCGACATGAATGGATCCAAGGAAGTGGTGGATCTGATCGCGTCCACTCCCGGCGCAATCGGCTACAGTGGCATGGCATTTGCCACGCCTGCCGTCAAAGTGCTGCGCGTCAGCGCCGCGCCAGGAAAGGCATTTCACGCTCCCACCGTTGCAAACGTGCTTTCCAGGCATTACCCGATTTCGCGCAGTCTGTTGATCTACACGCTGGGCGAGCCTCGCCCCTCGATTCAAAAATACATCGATTGGCTGCGGTCGGCGGATGGCCAGCGAATCGTCGCCGACAGCGGCTATGTTCCAATCGCATCCGGCGGAAAGGTATCGGCCAATTCATGCGGCGGCGCTGGCGCAAACTGAGAGAAGCCCTGATTGAGGCTATGATTCGCCTCTGCGGAGTCAGCGCGACCATCTTCGTGATCGGAATCTTCTTATTTGTGTGCCGTGAGGCGCTGCCGCTCCGGAACAATCATGCCTTTCATCTATCGGAATTCCTGTTCAGCGATCAGTGGTATCCGACCTCGGAACTCAAACAAACGCTACGGCGTGCTGGCGATGATTGCCGGTACTTTCAGT
>JANXQZ010000098.1 GCA_025353235.1 Bryobacterales bacterium | reverse complement strand
CGTCGCTTAGTTTTCCTGCGATCGGAATTCGGCATTGATTGTGGGGCAGCCAATCTTGGCTGCAGCCGGCTTTCAGCCGGCTTTCTGAAGGTACAAATCCTCTCTGAAAGCCTGGAAAGCCGCCTAAAAGGCGGCTGCAGGCAAGATTGCCTGCCCCACAATCAATGCCGAATTCCGATCGCAGGAAAACTAAGCGACATTGGCCAATCCTGGCTGCAAGCCGGCTTTCCAGCCGGCTCGCGATTTAGCCCTCCTGCCACTTCCTCAAGCGATCCTGCAACAGGCTGACTTCCTTCGCAACCGTCTTCAGCGCTCCGTCAATGCGCGCATGCATGCGCTCCAGGCTGCGCGTAACCGTGGCGATCTCAGGCGCCGGACTAGCCAACGAAGGATGCCGGAATCCAGCATTCTGCAGCGCCGCCAAAACCTCCGCCCTCGTCGCGTTGCCCAGCCGCCGGAGCGGTCCAGACATATCGAGCCGCAAGACATCCTGCACGGAATTGCACCCGATATGGTGCAGCGCGTTCCTCGCCCGAACCGAGACGTCCAGATCTTCCACGGGCGATTGCAGAGTAAGCGAGGTCCACTCGAGCCCGGTCTTTCGAGGCACTGCAAATTGCGCGTCCACTCCCCGCAGCATCTGTCTTACGCGGCTGAGTGAAAGGCCGGAGCTATCGGCCAACTCTTGAATTGTCCGATCTTCGTAAACATAAGCGGTGAACATCGCCCAACTCCGCTCGCCGATAAAAAAAGGCCTCTCCAGCGGACGCGCACTGCTGTATTTGTCGCGCAACCGTTTGAGGCTGGCTTCCGTTGCCACGCAATTCCTCCGCATGTTCCGCCGGGAATATGAAGCTGGCGCTCCGCATCGCTCTAACATGGGCGGTGCGGGTTTCGCTCGCTGAAGCGTGACGTGGCTTTGACCTTGAGTGTATCTGCGAACTCGATAAGAATCTAATAGAAAATCCTGATCGGCCCGATTTCATCTTTTCATTACAGAAACAATCAATCCGCCCGTCACGATGAAAGCGCCTCCCAGGATGATGCCTATCGAAGGCTTTTGGCCGAAAGCCAGCCAGTTGATCAACTGCGCAACCACGAAGAAGAACACCACGTAGACACCCAGCAGACGTCCGAAGTCCCACGCAGGCGCGTTCACTACATAGCCGTACGCGAACAAAACCACAGCGCCTGACAGCATGAAACCGATGCGCGAAGAGGCGCTGGAATGCAGGCCCGCTCTCACCAGCGCATCTCCGCCCGCTTCCAGGCAGGCTGCCAAAAGCAGCACGAGCAATATTGTATAGGTGGTCATTTTATCGATTAGCGAACTCATCGTAGTGCGTCACGAACTCCGGGTACGCTCCAGCGCCCAGTTCATACAGATCCATGCCTTGGCGTTCCCCTTCCACAGGCACGCGCTGGGGAAGAAACCGATTCAGGATCCAGTTCAGGCCGTAGGTCACCGGTAATACAAAGCCGATCAGAGTGGCAGCGCCAACCACCTGCGCCACCCATTGCCCTTCTCCATTCGGAACGCGCGCGAA
>JANXQZ010000052.1 GCA_025353235.1 Bryobacterales bacterium | reverse complement strand
TCTGAACCGCTACCCCGAAGATGCGGATCTGGCGCGTGAAGCGGCGCTGTATGCCGAGGCGCATGGGCGTTCGCAGCAACTCGTGTCCTACTACGAAAACACACGCAAGCAGTCGCCCAAGGATTTCCGCTGGGCCATGGTGCAGGCGCGAGTTCAGTCTCAATTGGAGGATTTTCCCGCTGCCGTTGCAGCGTACGGTTCAGCAGCCGATCTACGGCCTGATCGCTTGGAATTTTACGTCGAACGCGCCGGACTCGAAGAACGCTTGCTCCGATTCGATGAAGCTGCTGCCACTTACGCCAAACTTTACGATCTGAGCTATCGCAATTCGCAATGGATGCTGCGCGTGGCAGCGGTGCGGGCGCGTCAAGGGCAAAGCGACGCAGCGGTGAAGGCTCTTAACACCGCGCTCATTGAAGGTAGGCCCGCCAAGCCCGAAGCGTTCTTCGCGGTAGCGCAAAAGTTGGAATCGTGGAACATGCTGCCGCAAGCGAAAGAGTATGCTTTGAAAGGCGTGAATGCGGCTGGCTCCGCGCTGCTAACTGACTATGTTTCGGGCGCCCAGACTTATGTCCGCGTGATGACGAGAATGCGGCAGTACGATGCTGCTTATCGAACTTTGGCAGCGCTAACGGCCGGCAAGCCGCTCGACCCGTCCGTGCTGCAGTCCATGGGATTGGCTGTGGGGCAATACTTTACACCCGAGGAGAAGTCGGCGTTCGCGGCGTTCATCGGAACCCGGCTGCAAACGTTTCTGCCCGCTATCCAGAGCGGCGGACTCAACGACATGTTAGCGCGTGCCCTTTCAAAACTACCGACAGAATTGGTGGCGCTTCAAACGAGGCGTCTGCAATTCGGAGAGCTGGGCGCACAGCTTGAGGCGTATTGGAAGTCGCTCGCGCCGGAAGCGGAAAATCGCGACTCTCATCTTGAGATGGCAGCCGCGAACTTCCGGTTGGCAGGAGATTCGGCAGGGGAGCTGCGTGTATTGGCAGTGAAGAATCAGCAGAGCACGCTTTCCGGTCCGGCGCTGGCTCGCTTCGCCGAATTGGTAGCGCGGAATCCGCAGCGGGCCGATGCAATGGCGTCCGGAAATATCTCCGACGAAGTGAGGAACGCTGTAGCCAACGCCGCTCTCAAAAACGCACCGGCAGTCCGGGCCTTGCAGGCCATCGCCGCTCGGGGCAGGGGACTGCCTCCTGTTTGGACCCGCGCCTACACAGGGCTAACAGGTCTCTATCTCGCGGCCAACACGCCTGCGGTGAATACTGCCTTCCGCGATGCGTTGGGTCTCGGCGCCATCGGTGACAAGTTGGGAAAGCCAGTGAATCGTGACCAACAGCTCGCCGGCGACCTCTGGTTTTACTACGGTTCGCGCTACGGCGATTACTTAAACCTGACGAAGCAGGCGAATGCGGAAGACTATCGGGCGTCGGAAGTGGAGTCGCGTCCGGGCAGTTCCGACGCGTACTTCCAACTCGCCGAAACGTATCGACAAGCAGGTCAAAGGGATCGAGCGATGGTGGAATACCTGCATGCTCTGGAACTGAATGCCAATCGAGCGGATGCACACGACCGCTTGGCAGTGGTCCTCCTGGCCCAGGGAAAGCGTGCCGATGCCATCGCGGAATTTCGAGCAGCCTTGAATGCATCTGCGCGCCAGCAGGATGAGCGTCGAGTGGCTGAGAGTTTCTGGACGGATCTGGAGACCACGCTGAGAGATATCGAAACCGCCAAGTTGCACGACGCACTGAGGGCCGACATGGACCGTGTTCTGCGCACCTATGTCCGGCGCAATGGGAACTATCGCGCGGAGAGTTTGTTGCGTTCAGTTGGGGTCGACTGGATGATCGACTTGAGCCGCTCGGCACCGGAGCCTACCGCTTTTCTCTCGGCGCTGGTGAACGCGGATTGGATTCCCGAAGCGCAGAGAGCCGCTGTGTACAAGGCGCTGATCGATGCCGCGCGGGCCAAGCCGGAGATGGAGCAAGATCTTCGTAAGTATCAAATCGATTTCATCACGTATCTTGTAGACCACAAGCGAGGCCCTGAAGCTCAGCCGATTCTGGCCGAGATTCCCACGCAGCATACGGGCTTGGAGGTCCGCATCGCCGCGCAGACCAACGGCCTTACTGCGTTGCTGAACCGCTATGCCGCGGATCCGGAGCTTGCCGGGAAACTGGAAGAGATTCGCAACGCCGCAACAGAAATCGAGAAGTCCGGCAACCACGCCGCAGCTCGCCAAGTTCTGGAATTCGTTTATACGAAGCAGATAGACGCACGGCTGTTAAGTGTGGGAGTCTTCACGGGTCTTGCAGAGATTCGGCTGGAGCAAGGCGACATTCCGGCGGCGGTGGCTCTGCTTCGCCGCATGACGATGATCGTGGGCGAGCCGTTCGACAACCTGATGGATGCTGCGGAATTGCTGATCCGGACCGGTCATTCCGCGGAAGCAACCCCCTTCCTGGAACAGCGCGTGAAAGCCGTGCCGTGGGACAGTGCAGCGCGCGTGCAACTGGCGAAAGCTCAAGGCAACTCGGATACTCTCAAGGCTGCGGCTTTGTCGAGTGATGCCACTTACGATGCGCGAGTGGCTGCGGCGAAGGCATTGGCACAACTGAAGGCAGGTCCCGTGGCTGGCACGTCAACCGAGCTCGTGCTGTTATCGGAGCCTTCCATCGCGCCTGCCGCAGCTGAGAAGCCGTATTTCTACAACGCTCGCCTGCAAGCAGCCGAGCAAAGCCGCGACTCTGCCGTGAAGATCAGACTGCTCCGAGCCGCGGTTGCGATCGATCCGGGTCCGGAGAAGCCGAAATTCGATTTGATTCGTGAAGCAATCAATGCGAAGCGCTGGCAACTGGCAATCGCGGCCGCAACGGGCTTAGCTCCAGGAGACTTTGCGAAAGGGCTGGCGCAGGCACACGAATCGGTTGGTGATTTGGAAGGAGCCGAAGCGCTCTACCGTTTGGCTACGGCTGATGCGGATGTGAAACGGGTGCAAGCAGCGTTGAAGTTGCAAGCGGCTGATAACGCCCGGCGTCCCGTGATTACTCAAAATGTGGAGCAGGACCATACAGTGCGGCCCCGGCTGGTTGGAGGCATTCGATGAAGCGGGCGGTGATCATCATCGGGATATTGGCGCTGGCCGTTTGGATGGCGGCGCAAGTGGGCGGCGGCAATCGGCCTATGTCGACGCTGTTCCCCACAGGTCCTGCGCTCTATCTGGAAGCGAAGGATTTCCGATCGCTGGTGACGGACTGGAATAGTTCCGCAGAGAAGCGGCTCTGGCTTGCGAGCGATCAATACGGAGTGTTTTCGCGCTCCAACTTGTTCATGAAATTGCAGCGGGCGCAAGGCGAATTCGCGGCCGCGGCGGGAGTGCCTCCCGACATGGCCTTGCTCTCGAACGTAGCGGGTGCGGAATCCGGACTGGCTATCTACGATATCAGCAAGCTCGAATTTTTGTATGTAACGCATTTGCCTGCAGCCCGGGTAACCGAAAGCGCACTGTGGAAGACGCGCGGAACGTACGAACCGCGCAAATCCTCGGGCCTCGATTATTACGTCAAGTACGATAAGGCCTCTCAGCGAGTGGCTGCGTTCGCTTCGGGAAAGGATTATTTGTTGCTGGCGACGCGAGAGGACTTGTTGGCCGGAGCACTGTCTCTACTCGCAGCTCAAAGCACGGTGGCGATAGCGTCTGAGCCTTGGTTCACGCAGTCGGCACAAGCGGCCAAAAATCCCGGGGAACTGCGCCTGGTGCTGAACATGCCTCGCTTGCTGCAGAGCCCCTACATGCGTTCGTATTGGATCCAGCGCTACGCTTCTGAGCTGAAACAATTCAACTCCGCTATCTCGGACCTGACTCGACTCCCTGGCTCCATAGCCGAGAACCGCCTTTTGTTTCGAGTCTCGGAGGAAACTCCGACGTGGAATGAGGACGCAGTCTCTCAAATCGTTCGCGTGGTTCCCGCCGATGCGGGACTCTATCGTGCCTGGGCGTCACCTACGGCGGAGCAGGCCTTCGAACTGATGCGCGAAAAGATTCTAGAGCCGCAGCCGGGCATGGGTCCTGACAGTAACCGGGCACCCGTTAGTGAATCAATGGACGCGGTGATTGGCACGGAAGCGGATCTCGAAACGCGCATCGACGAAGCCCCGCTAGCTATCGGACCCAGCTCGATTCCCGACGGTGCGCGAAAGCTGCTCTCCTCGCAGAACCTCGAAGCCATGCTCTACGTCGGTAGCACTCGCGTGTTGCCGGATGGCGTATTCGTAGGCATTGATTCGGCCGTGGTTCTGCTCGGCGCGTCGATTTGGGATGCGGCAGCCACGAAGGCCACCCTCAATGCTGCCACCAGCGGACGGCTCCTGATTCTGGCGAACCGCCCAGAGTTCCTGCAAACCATTCTGGCTGGTGTGGGGAACCCGCCTTCCGCAATTCGAGGTCGCTACGCTGCGGCTTACCAACACGGCCGCGAGTTCGCCAATTTCGAAAAGATGATGCGGCTGATCGATAACCCGCTGCGCTCTGGAGACACTCCCATGTTCTTCTCCCAAACAGTGGGAAGCTTCGGGGGATCCATGCTCGGTCGCCTCGATTCGGCTTTGGTCCTAGTGCACGACGCGGGCGCTACGGTTTCTCAGAACGTGGTGTACAAGCTCAAGCCATGACGCGGCGTCTCGCGATGCTGGCGCTGGCTGGTTTGGCGCGAGCTGGAAGTGAACTGCTCGCCAAACATCCACGAGACTGGCGACAGAAATTGGCCAAGCTCGACACGCTGGATTGGTCACGCGGCAACACGAAGCTCTGGGAAGGGCGGGCGATGAACGCCGGCCGCCTCTCAAAAAGAACTATCAACGTGAACTTAACTGCCAACGCCATTAAGACACACCTCGGTCTGAAGCTGTCGGACGAGGAGCGAGAATTGGAACGACAGCACGCGAGGGCGCGACATGCCACCAGCACGTAAGGAACCTGTGCCATCGGCCTTTGGCAGCCAGGGACTCAAAGCCGCCGTCCAGTCCCTCTCGGAAGAAATCCGCGAGTTGTACTTGTCGGACGGTGTGCCATGGGTGATCGGATACAGCGGTGGCAAG
>JANXQZ010000036.1 GCA_025353235.1 Bryobacterales bacterium | reverse complement strand
CCGCGGCTGCGTGCGGCGGTGGTAGGAGCGGCCGCGTTCATGGCGAATCCGCCTGCCGGTTGGTCGCCCGAAGGGTGGAAGCCGGCTGCTGTCGGGAATAAGATGCTCGCAAAAAGGGATTACACCTTGCGTGAGGCATTGCAAAGCTGGCAATGGTACGCGCTGTGGGCGATGCTCTTCCTGAATGTTTCGGCGGGAATCTCCATCATCTCGCAAGCCTCGCCAATGGCGCAGGAGATCACGGGCGTGAATGCGGCGGTGGCAGCGGGAATGGTCGGGATTATCTCCATTGCAAACGGTGCCGGGCGCTTTCTGTGGGCTTGGCTATCCGACTTTATCGGACGCCGCTGGGTCTTTTTGGCCATGTTTCTGTTGCAGGCGCTGCTGTTTTTCATCATGCCCCGGCTAAGCGGTTTTACGGCATTCAGCGCGGTGGCGTGCTTGATCCTGCTGTGTTACGGTGGCGGATTCGGGACCATGCCGGCGTTCTGTGCGGATTACTTCGGACCCAAGGATGTGGGCTCGATCTATGGTCTGATGCTGACCGCCTGGGGATTCGGGAGCGTGCTGGGTCCGTTGCTGATCGCACATATTCGGGAGAGCACGAAACATTATTCGGATGCGCTCTATATTCTCGCTGGAATCATGGCAGTGAGCGTGATTGTTCCGCTCATTGTGAGGCCCCCGCGTGAACGAACTTAAACGGACTGAGTTTGGTTCGCGTCTGTGTACTATATGAGACTCGCACTTCTAGTAGCGCTCGCCAGCACAACAGCTGTTCAGAGCTGGGCGGACGACAACCGCACCCCGGTGATCGTGGAGCTATTCACCAGCGAAGGCTGCTCCAGTTGCCCGCCTGCAGACGAACTGCTGGCTCGCTTGGACAAGAGCCAGCCGGTTGCGAACGCGCGCGTCATTGCGCTCGAGGAGCATGTCGACTATTGGAATCAGCTAGGCTGGCCTGATCGCTTCTCCTCGCCCCTGTATCGGGCGCGCCAAAACGATTACGCCCAGAGTTTCAAAACCGAAAATATTTACACGCCCCAGATGGTGGTGAACGGCAGAGCCGAATTCAACGGCAGCGACTCAGGGCGAGCCTCTCAGGAGATTGAGCGGGCAGCGGCGTCTAATCCGAGCTATGCGCTCCGACTTCAGCCCGAGCGCAACGGCAAGGACCCGGCAGTCACGGAACTGGTGGTCATGGTCAAGAGCCTTCGCGAAGGCAAGTTACAGCCTGCCGACGTATACCTCGCGGTGACGGAATCGCGCCTTGCATCCAATGTGCTGCATGGTGAAAACGCAGGGAGGATGCTCCGCCATGCCCCCGTCGTGCGGAGTTTCGGAGTAATCGGAAATATTGAAGCGCGGCCGTTTCAAGAGGTGGGGCTAAAATCTACCCTGAAGTTTCCAGAAGAGTGGAAGAGAGAGAATCTCCACGCCGTGGTCTTTGTGCAGGACCGAGCATCGCACCGCATTACCGGGGCTGCTATGATCGACCTGCATTGATGCATGGTTTTGTGGTATTCCGAAAAGATGCCTATCGCGTCCAAAGGCAGTTGCAATCTGTGCGGCAAAGTATTTAGTAAGTCGGGCATGACCCCCCCACCTTGCGACCTGCGGCGATTCCATGCCGGCAGGTTCGGCTGGGTCCCTGCACCTTGTAGTGCAATCGCCTTAGGCCAAGCACTACTGGCTCCATTTGGCCGCTCCCGCGGGGAAGCCTCTTCAAGAAGTAGATCGTTTTCTCCGAGCCGTTTGGCTGGAATGCTGCGGCCATCTCAGCCTGTTTAGCATGCAAGGCGAGACTTACTACAGCACGAGGTTTGAACGTGGCGACAAAACCATGCGGATCAAGCTGGGGAGTGTTGCGAGTCCTGGTAGTCGGCTTGCGTACGAGTACGATATAGGCAGCACTACGCCGCTGACGATTCATGTCGCCGGTCTGCGCGGCCCCACCCCCGACGGCGGCGTTCAACTGCTTGCCAGGAACGACGATCCCGAGATCCTGTGTGCAGCCTGCCGAAAAAATAAGGCTAGCACCATCTGCCTGGAATGCGAGAACGGAGATTACCATGGGTGGCTCTGTGAAGCCTGTGCGGAAGAGCACGAGTGCGATGACGACATGCGTTTGCCGGTAGTCAACTCGCCGCGCGCCGGGGTGTGCGGCTATACCGGGACGCCGTTCGACTAATCGCGGGAGTTAGTAGAGCTTTGCCTCCCTGGCGGAAAGGAATAGCCCTATACATACGGTATGTACGGTGATGCTCTGGATAAGGAACTCTCCGAAGAGGAATAATTACATGCTGGTTCCACTTACTAGAAGGTTCAACATATCCCTGAGTATAAGAAAGTGTACATCTTGGTACCACGATAGTTCTTTCCAATTAACCTAAAGGTTAAATAAGATTGGTTTTGGCAATGCTGGAAATATCGGAAAGTACTGAGCGACAAAAACTTCTCATCAATGCTCATGCTATCCTCAGGCGGAGCATGCCGTGAATCGCAGAACATTCCTCGCTTTGGCCGGGACCGCGCTGGCAGCCTCGCCCGCCAAGATCCCGATGGGCCTGAACACCTACTGCCTGCGAGCCTTGAAGTGGCACGATGCGCAACTGCTCGACTATGCCGCCCATCTTAAAATGGACGCAGTGTTCCTGCAGGATTCGCTCGACCCTCAAGCGCAGGAACCTTCCCATTGGAAAGAGGTCCGCGATCAGGCTGCGCGCTTAGGGCTGCATTTAGAAACCGGCGTGGGCGGGGTCCTGCCCAAAAATCCCGACGCATTCGACGCCTCCGTTCGCACGCTTCAGCAAGGTGTTCGCAGGTCCGCGGCAATGGGGTCGCCTGTTGTGCGCTGCCTGCATGCCGCGGATCGCGAACATCTTCCCCCGGGTCCGATCCAGCAGCATATCGAGACCATGATCAAGGTTCTGCGAGCGGTTCGAACCCAGGCGATGGACTCTGGAGTCAAGTTCGCCATCGAAAACCACAAGGACCTGCTCGCCTATGAAATGCGCCAAGTGATCGAAGGCGCTGGCAAGGAGTTCGTGGGGTCCTATCTCGACACCGGGAATCCCGTGTTCGTGACCGAGCATCCCATGACTACGGTTGAGGTGCTGGGACCGTATGCGCTGACTGTCCATCTGCGAGATTCGGTGGTGTACGAAACTTCTAAAGGGATCGCAGTGCAATGGGTGCCGCTAGGCGAGGGCGCGGTCGATTTTAAGCAGATCCTAGCGCGCATCCGCGAGGTTTGCCCGCCTGTGTACATTTACATCAAGCCCATCACCGGACGTCCGCCAGCCATTCTGCCCACTCTGGATCAGAGCTATTGGGCGAACTACCAAGACGTCCGAGCTGCCGACTTCGCACGTTTCCTCGCGCTTGCGAAATCGGGACATCCCTACGAGGGACACATGGTGATCGAAGATCTTCCAGGCCGCACTACGCCTGAGGAGTTCGTTCTCGCGCTCCAGTACCAGCAACGCGAGCACATGGAGCGCAGCGTCGAGTATGGCAAGCATGTTCTGGATTTGGGCGTCCGTTGGCGCGCTTGAATGCTACCGTAGGAATCGATATGTCCGAGATCACTACACTGCCTGCGGTCCCCTTGACGCTGGAAGGCGCCAGCATGCTCCATCAAATGATGAAGGTGAAGTGGCCTATCTGGAAGGCGCTGGAACCCGCGATGCAGGCGGACATCGTGGCGGAGGCAGCAGCGATCCTAGGTCCTATGGAGGAAAACGCGAGCGGCCAGAGTGCCGTATTCTCTCAGTTAGGGCACAAGGGGGATCTGATTTTTCTCCACTTCCGGAATTCCTTCGAGGAACTCAATCAGACCGAGTTCAAGCTGAACCGGCTGCGACTCTTCGATTATCTGGAGCCGACCAGTTCCTACTTGTCCGTTGTAGAACTTGGGCTGTATGAATCCACGGGAAAGACGTATGCGTCGCTGGCGGCGCAGGGTCTCACGCCCCACACGCCGGAATGGAAAGCAGGCATCGAAGAAGTGCTGGAACGGCAGCGGGAAGCCATGCGGCCCCGGCTTTATCCAGACGTGCCGCCCCACAAGTACATTTGCTTCTATCCGATGGATCGACGGCGGGGCGAAGAGAAGAATTGGTACCTTCTTCCGCTGGCCGAACGGGCCCGCCAGACGCACGAGCATGGGATGATTGGCCGCCGTTACTCAGGTGAAGTTAAGCAGATCATTTCAACGTCGGTAGGGTTCGATGATTGGGAGTGGGGTGTCGATCTGTTTGCAGAGAATCCTCTCGTGTTTAAGAAGCTGATTTACGAGATGAGATTCGACGAAGTGAGCGCAGTGTATGCCATGTTTGGGACGTTTTTCGTGGGCATTCGCTGCAAAGCAATGAATCTTAATAACTTATTGCTCACCGCATAACCCACTGCGGACTACCCGCTTTTCGTCAAGAGCAATATTTGCTTTAGTGTGTTCAAGTTACAGGGTATTTTTAGCACTCCTCCCCTGACTCTGCTAACATAATGGACGAGTCAAGCGCATCCTAGCGGTGGCTCAATCAAGAGTTCAATCTCTTCATACCAAGTCAGCTAAACGGAGATTCACAGCGTTATGTCTATTAGACCGCTCTATGACCGAATTGTGGTCAAACGCATCGAAGAACAGGAAGCCAAGCACGGTACGCTTTTCATCCCGGATTCCGCTAAGGAAAAACCTCAGGAAGGGGAAGTAGTGGCAGTCGGGCATGGCAAGCGCCTGGAAAATGGAACGATCACCGCTCTCGACGTGAAAGTGGGCGACCGCATCCTATTCGGCAAGTATTCCGGCAGCGAGATCAAGCTCGACGGCCAGGACCTAATGATCATGCGTGAGGACGAAGTCCTCGGAATTCTGGACGGGGCCGCCAAGCCTGCAACGAAGGTTGCTTAAGCCGCTAACCGCCGATTGAAAAGGAGAATATAAATGGCAGCGAAACAGATTGTATATAGCGAAAATTCCCGCCAGGCGATCCTGCGCGGTGTGAACCAGCTGGCCGACGCCGTAAAGGTCACGCTTGGCCCCAAGGGCCGCAACGTGGTCCTCGAGAAAAAGTTCGGCGGCCCCACCATCACCAAGGACGGAGTCACCGTCGCGAAAGAAATCGAACTCAAGGATCCCCTGGAAAACATGGGTGCCCAGATGGTTCGCGAGGTTGCTTCGAAGACCTCCGATACCGCTGGCGACGGCACCACCACGGCCACCATTCTGGCGCAGGCGATCTACCGCGAAGGCGTGAAGTCGGTTGCAGCCGGTGCGAATCCGATGGCGCTCAAGCGCGGCATTGAGAAGGCCGTTGAAGTGGTTGTGGAAGAAGTAAAGAGCTTCTCGAAGCCCGTAACCGGCGAGATGATCGCGCAGGTTGGCACCATCTCGGCAAACGGCGACGCCACCATCGGCAACATCATCGCAGAAGCGATGAAGAAAGTCGGCAAAGACGGCGTTATCACGGTAGAAGAGTCGAAGACCATGGTCACCGAACTCCAGACCGTGGAAGGCATGCAGTTCGATCGCGGCTATCTCTCTCCTTATTTCGTCAGCGATCCGGACCGGATGGAATCGGTTCTTGAAGATCCCTACATCCTGATCCACGAGAAAAAGATCAGCAACATGAAGGACCTGCTGCCGCTGCTTGAGCAGATCGCCCGCGCCGGCAAACCGCTCCTGGTAATCGCCGAGGAAGTGGAAGGCGAAGCGCTCGCTACTCTCGTCGTCAACAAGCTGCGTGGCACCCTGAACGCCGCTGCGGTGAAGGCTCCTGGCTTCGGTGATCGCCGCAAGGCAATGCTCGAAGATATCGCGATCCTGACCGGCGGCAAGTCGATCATGGAAGAGACCGGTATCAAGTTGGAAGGTGTCCGCCTGGAAGACATGGGCCGTGCAAAGCGCGTGACCATCGACAAGGACAACACCACCATCGTTGACGGCGGCGGTACGGCGAAAGAGATCGAGGGCCGCATTAAGCAGCTCCGCGCTCAGATCGACGAAACGACCAGCGACTACGACCGTGAGAAGCTGCAGGAGCGCCTGGCGAAGTTGGCCGGCGGTGTTGCGGTGATCAAAGTCGGCGCCGCGACCGAGACCGAAATGAAGGAAAAGAAGGCTCGTGTAGAAGACGCTCTGCACGCTACCCGCGCTGCCGTTGAAGAAGGCATCGTGGCTGGCGGCGGCGTGGCTTTGATGCGCGCTTCAGCTGTCATGTCAAAAGCCCGCACGGACTGGACGTCTTGTTCAACTGGAAAATCACGGGGCATTTTCG
>JANXQZ010001091.1 GCA_025353235.1 Bryobacterales bacterium | reverse complement strand
GCCCACCCGCGGCAAACGTGCCGCTCGAAGCAGGTGCCGTAAATGTAACTGAGACACCGCTAACCGGACTGTTCGTGTTATCTCGAACCGTAGCCTGCAGCGCGACAGGCAGAGCGGTGCTTATTCTGACCGTCTGAGGCGTTCCGGCGGTGGCTGTGATGGATGCCGGACCCGGAAGATTCGTAAGATTGAATGCGCCGACAGTTCCGATTCCTGGAACGGTCGCGTTCACCACGAATGCTCCCGCCGAGGAATTGGCCGTGAACACGGGAGCAGTGGCAACTCCGCTCGCATTGGTATTCGCCGTTGCTGTAAACGATCCGCCCGCAAATGTTCCGGTGGGTCCCGATGTAAAAGGTGCCGTGAATGTGACCGTTACCCCGGGAATGGGCGCGTTGCTGCCATCCCGCACCGTCACCTGCAGCGCCGTGGGAAATGCCGTGCCTGTAAACGTGGATTGGGGTGTCCCAGCCGTGGTGGCAAGAGTGGCTTGCGTGTTCAGTATTTTTACCACGAACGCATCGCCAACTGGAATCGCGCCCGCAGACCCTCCGCCGTAGGTGGATTGGATCGGATTCTGAAGGGGGAAGTCGCTGGAGTTGGTGAATCCTGTTACGTAGATGTTCTTGTTGGTGTCAAGAGCAAGTCCCAAAGCTCTTTGCTGCTTGCTTCCGCCGAGCAGCGTTGAAAACGGCGTTGTATTGCCAGCAGTAGATAGAACCGTAATGAATGTGTTGAGAATGCCGGACGTGGATTGGATCGGACTCGCCAAGGGAAGCGTAGTTCCGGACGTGCTGCCGGCCACATAGGCGTTGCCCGACGCATCCACCTTGATTGCAGCCGCTAGATCGTTGCCCAGATAGGTGGAATAAACTAATGACGACCCGGAGGGACCCACCTTAGAGGCAAATCCAGCTTTGCTGCTAAAAGTCGATTGCAGCGGGTTGACTAGAGGGAAATTGCCTGAAGCGGTGGAGCCCGCCACATAGGCGTTCCCGGACCCGTCAACCGTGACGGCCATACCGTCGTCAGCACCGCTCCCGCCGATAAACGTAGAGTACACATACCCATTGCCAGCCGCATTGATCTTCGTCAGGAAGGCATCCGAGGTTCCGCCTCCGTATAAGGACTGAAGCGGGGAAATTTGGGGGAAGTCCGTAGAGGATGTCACGCCCGTTACGTAAGCGTTGGCACTAGCATCCAACGCGATGCCTTCAGCCGAATCCGCTGCGGATCCGCCCAGAAGCGTTGAGTACACCAAACTGGAATTGCTGGTGGCGATCTTAGCGATAAACGCATCCCCGTTGCCCATTCCCCCCTCGAACAAGATGGCATTCATTAACGGAAAATCGGACGAGGTGGTTGAGCCGGCGATGTAGATGTTCTTCGCAGCGTCCACGGCGATGGCGTTCCCCGAATCCGTTTGGCTGCCGCCAAAATAAGTGGAGAAGGTGGGCGTTCCGCTCGGATTTAAGACTGTAACGAAGGCATTGGTCGTCCCACGCAAAGAGTTTTGCATGCTCGCGATAGAGCCCACGCGAGGGAAATTCGGCGAGCTGGTAGCCCCGGTAATGTAAGCATCGCCGCTTGCGTCCACTGCGATGGCGTTGCCTCGATCCAGATTGCTTCCGCCCAAATACGTTGAATAGACCAAGGCCGACCCGGCCGCATTGATCTTGGTTACGAAAGCATCCACGCCCCCGAACTGTGCGCTCTGGAAGGGGTTAGCGAGCGGAAAATTAGGCGAATTGGTATAGCCGACCACGTATGCAGCGCCGGCCGCGTCCACTGCGATGCCCGTGCCGATGTCGTCTCCGCTGCCGCCGAGATAGGTGGAATACGACAAGATCGGGTCGATCACCAGCGTGTTGGCGCGGTCGTAGTTCTCTACTGCAATGCCCACTTCCGATTGGCTGTCCAGCGTGTAGCGCCCAGCCACCCTCTTCTGCCCCAGTGAAGTGCGCTGGTACACCACCGGCGCATGCGCCGTGAGCGTCCCGCCCTGCACGTCGACAAGGAGGCTGCCATCGGACGCCAGACGAAGCTTCGTCGCGCCGGCCATCTTCATCCGAATCTGCCCTGGATCGCCGCCGGGCGCGACCACGAAGTCGTACTCGAGATTGCGCTGGCTGCCGTAGTACACTATGTCGATCCCAGGCCAGACCGCGCCGTATTCCACCTTGCCGTAATTGGCGACGTTGCGCTGCCACTTGGAAGGATCGTTGCCGATTAGATAATTGCTGACTCCCGATTGTCGATCCAGTCCGCGAATCTTGGGCTGCGTGTTCGCGCCCACGAACTGCATGCGCACGACGGCCTGGCGGTCCTTGCGATGCAGGCTCAACACCGCTTCCCTTCGTGTGAGGAAAAGATTGTAACCGTCCCCTCTTGAAAGAAATTCAACTTGTGAATCGGACTGCCCCGCATTCGTCTCAAAAGCTAGAGGCACACGCCCATAGCCCGCGACTTGTGGGGCAGCCATTCTTGGCTGCAGCCGGCTTTCCAGCCGGCTTTTTTCCTGCGGCTCGGACGTGCACCAGAATAAAATTCCGGCCAGACCCACGCAAGAAAGTAGAATTCGATAGCTCATTTAGTTCCCTTCGCAGCAACAGTTTGCGGCTCGGCCAAGATTCTACGGCACTCCGCGGCATACTGAGGTCCAATATTCAGCCGGAGCGCATCCGACAAATGCGGAGCGGCCTGATCCGGCTTGTTTTCTCGCAATAGCACTAGCGCCAGCGCGTAGTGCGCGTCGGCGAACTCGGGTTTTCGATCAAGAGCTTGGGCGAACTGCGCCTCTGATCCGCTCACATCCCCGCGCGCAAATAGTAAGGTGCCGAGACTGTAATGACCCTCGGCCAGATCCGGATTGATGCGTACTGACTCGGCATAGTGCTCCATAGCTGCATTGCTCTTGCCGCCTTCTTCCAGCGCTTGGCCCAGATTGTAATGCGCCAGGTAATTGTTGTTGGTGACAGCGAGGGCATGCTCGTAAAGCGTGAAGTTATTCTGCCAAAATTGGAGTTGGGTTCGCGAACTCCAGGCCAGCGCCGAGACGATCAGAAGCCCGGCCGCAGTCAGCATCGCCGGATGAATCCGGCTCGATATTTCAGCGCAGCCGCATGCAACAATCACCGCTCCGCCGATTGCGGCCAAGTGAGTAAAGCGGTCAGCGAACGCTTGCTGGCCCGCTTGCACGAAGCCCATCATTGGAAGCGGAACGATGAGGAACCACAGCCAGCCAAACGCGAGATAGGGCCGCTTCTTTCGTTGATCGAAAACAAGCCACGTAATACCCGCAAGCACGATCAGCCCGCCGAGCACCCGCCATCCCACAATGTCCGTGCGATACGGATAGAAGATTGCAAGCCTGTCCGGCCAGATTGTTTTGCGAATGTACATCGAATACGCGGTGAAAGCGTTCTCGATTCGGGTGAGCAGGGGAACCTGGGCGATGGCTCCGCCTTTCCACTGTCCCCAGAGCGTGACGGCGCTCGAGAGAGCAGCCATCCCAAATAGCGGAACCTTTTCGACCAAGAGCCGCGATCCCAATCCGCCGCGTCCGAGCGGCCAGAAGTCCAGCAAGAGCAACATCAGCGGGATGACGACGAGCGACGGTTTGCACATCAGCCCTAACAGCATCAGTCCGCAGACCGCGAAGTATTTCGATCGCGACGGCGCCTTCGCGTAGGCGATGTAAGCCAGGATCGTCAACAGGCAGAACGACGCGCTGAGAACATCCTTGCGCTCGGCAACCCAGGCCACCGATTCAACCCGCAAGGGGTGCAGAGCAAAAACAGCCGCGCCTAGCGCGCTGGGCCAAATCGCCAACTTAAACGAACGCAATACGAAGTACAGCAGGGTCGTATTGAAAATGTGCAGACCCACGTTCGTGGCATGGTGCCCACCTGCATTGAGTCCGTAAAATTGAACATCCAGCATATGGGAGAGCCAAGTAATCGGCTGCCAGTAGATGTAATCCGTGGTCAGAAAAGCCCACTTGATACCGCTCCAGGTCAGGCCGGAGGTGACGTGCGGGTTTCCATACACGTATGCCAAGTCGTCGAAGTTGATAAACGAGTAATGAGTTACGCGAGCGTAAACGAACGCAACCGTGACGGCGAGGAGCAGGCAAATGGCCGCCTCGATGGTTCTCCGCTTCATTTTCCGGTAACCTGCCAAACGCGCGGAACTGCGGAATCCGGGGCCCACATGCCTGTCGCACTTCCATCCTGCGAGCTAACTAAATACACGGAGCGTCCCGTAAGCCGCAGGAAGCTGGATGGCGTGAACGGGCAAGATTGAGCACTCACGGCACCCGAACCTAGATCGATTGCCAACAGGCTGTTCACGTCAGCCACCCATACCCGCTTTTGGTCGGCGGAAATCTCCACGTCGGCTGGAGCGATAAACCCTTGCGCGCTGCCGCCCAAAACACGCGAGCTGACCTGATCGCCAACGCTCGAAAGCAGCGCCACCTGTTGCCATCCGCTATCGGCAACTACCGCGTCCTGCCTGCCCGCGAAGAAACGTGCCGCTGAAGGCACGCCCGCGCTCAGCTGCTGCCTTGCCGCTCCTTGCGCGGGGAACAGCCACACGGCCCCGCTGGTTCCATCCGAGACGCCAATCAAGAGGCTTTGGCCATCGTCGCTGACTGCCAGACTCGTAAGCGGCACGCTACCTAAAGTACTCAGGTCGACCTGCCGCGCCATCTGCGGAGACAACGGCAGGCCAGTGATCACCTGTGCCTGTGCCAGCGCAGCCGAGTAGATCGCGGCCACCGTTCCAGACGGGCTGAAGACAATTCGGTCGGCGTGGGCAAACGTCCCGATGATCGGCAGTAGGTCGCCCGCGCTTGCGATGCTGAGCGAGGCCATGGACAACTGGGGGGTCTGATTCCGTTCAACAATCGCAAACGCCTGACCGGGGACCACTGTCGCCAACGTGACGCCATCCGGCAAAGCAATCGGATCGCCCACAACAACTGCGCCGGGCGCTCCCAGCATGGAACGAATGTTCGCCTGAGACGGCGATGCCACGTAGCCGAGAACGGGTATCCGAACGTTGGCCGCCGAGGGGACCGTCAATGCTGGCCTGGATTGGCCTGACGCGCTACCGATCAGGGTCAGAAAGATTAGAATAGAGCGGCCACTGTTCATAGATCGACTCCTCACTATGGCAAGCGCGGCGTACCGATAGAAACGGTCGCATGCTTGCCACCCCCGCCGAGAACCTTAACCAATACGACAGCCACAACTACCGCCGCCGCTCCCGCCCCAATTGCAATGCCGGTGCCTAGCCCAATCCCGGCAGCAACTCCCCCGGCAACCGCAGCGCCGACGACGTTGGTTTGAGTAATTACTCTAGCAGCGGTTAGCCCCTGGTAGGTCGCGTTCACCTGGATCTGGAACTTGCCCTTCTTGCTAAGCTTCATGCCTTGCATCGTGGCCCGGCCGCTGGCATCCGTATTCACCGAAAGCGTCCGCGCCCCGTTCAGAAAAACGCCTCCCGGTCCGTTGCTTGGCAAGGTAAACAGCACTGCGGCTCCGGCCACCGGCTTGTGGTTTTCATCCTGCACCTCCACGATCGTTTCGCGGGAGGTGCGCTGTCGGACGTTATTCAAGGCGTTATCGCCTTCGATGATCTCGATAAAGAGTTTTGGCGCCAGAGCCGCCTGTTGTCCGTTTTGGGCGCATAGTACTGCTGGGCCATCGAGCAGGAACAGGGGCAGAACCGCGCACAAGATATGATTTACGATCTTCAATTCGCAGCTCCTAAAGCGTCGAGCGCCACTGGGGGGTAAGTCGCAATGGTAAGGTGTGATGCCATCGGGAGTCAAGGTCCAAGGTTACTGATGCTTAGTGGGTCAGCTCGTCAGTAAGTGCCGGGCCAAGCGGAATCGTTACACCGCCGCAACGCAAACGCGTTAAGGGATATTCCGACCCGTGCCGCGCTCAATTAAAAACCGTAACCAACTGGCTTAGTCCAAGAGTTTAGGCAGATGGTGGGCTAACTTAATTGAGTGCTACAACGGGTTGATATCTTACTCGCGTCCGGTCAGGAAGTCGAGGCGATCAAAATGCTTTGGAGCGAATACTGGTCTGGCCTAGGTCTACCCGCTGACTTCCAAAATTTCGAACACGAGCGCATCTCTCTTCCCGGCGTTTACAAAGCCCCGCGAGGCAGGCTTTTACTCTCACGAGCAGGCGAGATCGACGCGGGTACTGCCGCGATGCGTCCCATCGACGAGAAGTCCTGCGAGGCAAAACGGCTGTATGTTCGGCCTGCGAATAGGGGGCAGGGTGTTGGAGCAGCGCTGCTCGCCAGATTAGTGAAAGAAGCGGCTGCGGAGGGGTACGCCGATATGTTCGCCGACACGTTGCCATCGATGCAACGGGCCTTGCAATTATACAAGTGCTTCGGATTTTCCGAGGTAGGCCCGTATTCTGCAAAGCCAACGCCCGGTGCCATCTTTCTCAGGCTCTCGCTCTAGGTTCTCAGCTAAGTTTTCTCGTAACAGTTCAGGGGGGTTAGGAGTTGACTCCCTCGCATGGCAATCCAGCGCCCTCGCTTCATTGCGATTATGGTCGCACATTCTCTTCCCAAAGGTGACGGGACTTTAACGCGTCAGGCGCACAACTTGAATCTTCCTCGCGCCTTTACATAAGTGAAGCAGTTAAAAAAAGAGGACACAACGACAATGAAACGACTAGTTTTGACGATGATGACGGCGAGAATTCTGGCCGGTCTTGGAAGCGCAACGGTGCAGGCGCAGGAAACCGAAATTCACGAGCGCAAGGTGAATCAGCAGAAGCGTATCGCCAACGGAGTAAAGAGCGGCGAGCTCACTCCCAAGGAGACTGCCAAGCTCGAAAACAAGCAGGCGAATCTAAACAAGCAGATCAGCACCGACCGCAAAGCCAACGGCGGCAATCTCACGAACAACCAAAAGAAGCAGATCAATGCGCGGCAGAACAAGCTTAGCCAGAAGATCTCCAACCAGAAGCACGACGCACCAGGGAAGTGAGGTCTTAACGCGGGCAGGTTTCTGTCCTGCCCGCTAACTTGCAGACAGCTTCGCTCACGCGCTCCACCTGCGAAGAAGTCAGATATGCATGCACTGGCAACGAGAGCACAGACTTGGAACAAGCCTCGGCTACGGGGAAGTCGCCAGCTTTGTAACGATCATCTCGATAAGCCGGCAAGAGGTGGATGGGCAACGGGTAGTGAACCGCAGTGGGCACGCCTTCGGAGGCAAGTTCGCTTTGCAAGCGGTCGCGTTCGGGGTGGCGGATTGTATAGAGATGGTATACGTGACGCACATCTGCGATCGTGATGGGCAACGCCGCTTCCGTTTCGCGCAGGAGCCGATCGTATAACGCCGCATTCGATCGCCGCGCCTGCGTCCACGCTTCCAGCTTTTTCAGCTTCACTCTCAGCACTGCGGCTTGCAAGCCTTGCAGCCTGTAGTTGTAGCCTCTCAAGGTGGGATGATACTTTCGTTCTTGTCCCCAATCGCGCAGCATACGAATGGTGCGCGCATGCTCCGGATTATTGGTTACTACCATCCCGCCCTCTCCGGGCGCACCTAGATTTTTAGTTGGATAGAAGCTGAAGCATCCAATGTCGCCGATTGCACCGACACGCTGCCCCTTGTACTCCGCTCCGTGTGACTGCGCCGCGTCTTCGATCACGGCGAGCTTGTGCTGGCGCGCGATTGCCTGAATGGCGTCCATGTTGGCGGGTTGTCCAAACAGATGGACGACTAAGATGGCTTTGGTCTTGTCGGTGATCGCAGCTTGTATGCAATTCACGTCAATGTTGAATGTCCGCTCGTCGATGTCGACGAGCACAGGGGTTGCTCCGACGTAGTGAATCGCCGCGACTGTTGCGAAGAAGGTGAACGGAACCGTGATTACTTCGTCCTCAGGCCCAATGCCTAAAGCCAGGAGCGCAAGGTGAAGTGCGCTGGTGCCGGAGTTCACGCCGATCGCATGCCGAGCTTGGCAATAGTCCGCGAATTCACGCTCGAAGTCCTCTACCTCCGGTCCAAGAATGAACTGACTCTTGTCCATGACACGCTGAATCGCAGCATCGATTTCGGGCTTTAGCTCGCGGTACTCGGACTGAAGGTCAAGAAACAAGATAGGTTCCATGGGGTACCTGTAGGGCAGGTTGTTAACCTGCGGCCGATTGGCAATCGGCCCTTATCAAGCTTGGGCGATTCGCAATCGCCCGCAGGTTGACAACCTGCCCTACACTAAAATGTCCTTCACTACCTCGCCCGCCACATCCGTCAACCGGAAGTCGCGACCGCTATAACGGTACGTCAACTTAGTATGGTCAAACCCCAACTGATGTAACAGCGTGGCATGCAGATCGTGAACATGCACCGGCTTGTCCTCAGCCTTAAATCCAAAATCATCCGTGGCCCCGTACGTAATCCCGCCCTTGATCCCGCCGCCAGCGAGCAGCGTCGAAAACCCGTGGCTATTGTGATCGCGCCCGTTCTGGACCGCAACCAGTCCGCTCACCTCCACCGCCGGAGTGCGTCCGAACTCGCCACTGATAATCACGAGCGTCTCATTCAGCATTCCGCTCGCTTTCAAATCCTTCAACAGTGCGGCGATTGCCTGGTCCGCCGAGCGAGCCAGCTTGCGATGAATCTGAATATCGTCGTGATTGTCCCAAGGCTGTCCGTCGCCGTAATAGACCTGCACCATTCGCACGCCGCGCTCCACCAATCGCTTCGCAAGCAGGCAGCCCCGTCCGAAATTGCTGTCCCCATAACGCGCCCGCACGGCCTCGGGTTCCTTGCGAACGTCGAACACGTTAGGTGCTTCGGTCTGCATGCGGAAGGCGATCTCAGCCGACTCGATGGTAGCTTCGAGTTGCGGATCCGGCCCGGTATGCTGCAACTGCAAACGATCCAGCTTGCCCACCAGATCCAGCTGCCGCCTCTGCTCATCAGCGTTCATCACGGGATTTCGAATATGCTGAATCAGTTTATCCGGTTCGATCTCGTTGTTCGGCACGAACGTGCCCTGATAAACGGCGGGAAGGAACGTGGAGCTCCACAGTTGAGGTCCGACAATAGGAGTACCCGGGCACAGCACGATGTAGCCCGGAAGGTTCTGATTCTCGGTGCCAAGGCCATAGGTCAGCCACGATCCCATGGAAGGCCGGCCTGGGAGCTTGTCGCCGGTATTCATCATGAACAGCGACGGCTCGTGATTCGGACGGTCGGTATGCATGGAGCGAATTACGCAGACGTCGTCGATGCACTCGCCCAGCTTGGCGAAGATCTCGCTCACTTCGATGCCGCTCTGCCCGTACTTCTTGAAGCTAAACGGCGACGCGAGCAGGTTGCCCGTCTTGCGCTCCGTTTTCAAATTGCCCGATGGCATCGGCTTGCCGTGATATTTCGTGAGCATCGGCTTCGGATCGAACGTATCCACTTGCGACGGCCCGCCGTTGAGGAAGAGGAAAATTACGTGCTTCGCCTTGGGCGCGAAATGCGGAGACTTGGGCTCAAGCGGGCTGCGCGCCAGTTCAGCGCGCATCAGGTTAGCAAACCCGAGCATGCCGAATCCGCAGCCCATGGTGCGTAACGCGTCGCGTCGGCTAAATGGTCTCTCCATCGAATCACTCCACAAAACTGAACTCATTCGAACTGAATAATGCTTGCGCGTACTGCGGCCATGCGCCGGTCTTCAGGAAATCGAGGCCAAGCTGACGTTCCGCATCCGTGGGCAGCCGGGTAAATAAGAGCCGGTAGGCCTGGTCAATACGAGCGCGGTCATCCTTCAGCGGTCCCAAGCGCGCGGCTAGCAGGCGTGACTCCTGCATGATAAATCCGCTATTGAGAAAGAACAGGCGCTGTAGCGGAACGTTCGTATCCATCCGCTGTTCGCTGGTGGAATTCGGATTCGGAAAATCGAACAGGCCGAGCGTGCCATCGAGCTTGCGGCGGCTCACAAAGCCGTACACTGTCCTGCGCTTATTCTCATCCGTCAATTTCTCCGCCTTACCGCAAGGGGACAGGTCCAGCGCCCCGGACACGGCGAGGAACGAATCGCGCATCGCTTCCACGTCCAAACGCCGCCGATTCGCGCGCCACAGCAGACGATTGGCCGGGTCCTTCGCGAAATGTTCCGCGTTGAAGTCGGTGCTCATTCGATACGCGTTTGAAAGCAGAATCTCCCGCTGCATAGCCTTGATGGACCAGTGGTTCGCAACCAATCGAGATGCGAGATAATCCAGCAGTTCGGGATGGCTGGGCCGATCTCCCAACTGCCCGAAGTTGCTTGGCGTGCGCACCAGTCCTTGTCCGAAATGATGCGCCCAAATGCGATTCGCCATCACGCGCGCGGTGAGCGGATTGTCGGCACTCGCGATATCGTCAGCCAGTTCCAACCGTCCGCTGCCGTTCTTGTACGCCGCCGGTTGAGCCTTGGACAGAATGCTCAGGAAGTGACGCGGCACTTCATCGCCCAGGTTTTCCGCGCTGCCCCGGAGATGCACGCGCCCGTTTCCGGGGTGCTCCTTATCGGCGATCACTTGCAGGAACGGATACTGCGCAGGCAGCGCTTTTTCGAGCGATGCAAACTCAGCCCGCATTCCATCCAGCCGCTCTTTGAAGATGGGTGCCAGGAAGCGATCAATATCTTTGTCCGCGTAATGCAGAATGCCCTTGTCGCCAAACAGGTCCCGCCATAGAACAAACTTGTCGCGTTCCAGCGCGACTAGATCCGCAGACGCCAGATGGTCTCGGTCGGGATTCAGCCCAAGACGGATCTTGTTCTCGTCGTCGATCCGCTTCTTGTCGGCATTGGCAACCAGCACCAGCGCTTGAAATTTATCGAAATCCTGCTTCTTCCAATCTTTCAGAAAAGGGTGTTCCAGGTCCGATCGATCCAGGTATTTCTTCCAGCGTGTGAGTGTTTCGTCGTCCAGCTTGGCCTTTGGCTTCTGGCCAGCCGCAGCCCGAAGATACTCGGCGGTGTTGACCGCCAGCACTTCCGCAAGCGCGATATTTTGAACTTTGATGAAGTCGGCGATGGCCGCTTTTCGATCATCCACTTTTTTCTTGGCTGCTTTGAAGGCATCGACGTCCGCCGACGGCGCAAGAGGATGCTCCGACAACTGTGTGCCATCGAATATGCCCAGCAACGAGTAGTAATCTTTGGTTGGAATCGGATCGTACTTATGATCGTGACATTGGGCGCAGGCCACCGTTATGGCCATGAACCCCCGCGTGGTAGCATCCACGCGATCGTCTTGAAACTCGGGGCTGAGAGCGTAGAACCCCAGGCCCGGTTCCACTTTTTCACGTTCCTTCGCGGGGAACTGGTCGCCTGCGATCTGCGCCTTTACGAATATGTCGTAGGGCATGTCGTCGTTGAAAGCCTTGATCACCCAGTCGCGGTAGCGGAACGAGTTAGGATAGGCAGCCTCGCGCTCTGAGTCGAGCTTGTCGTCCGAGTAGCGGGAGACGTCCAGCCAAAAGCGCCCCCAACGCTCGCCGTAGCGCGGCGATGCGAGCAGCCGGTCGACAACTTTGGCATAAGCGCTTGGCGCGCCATCTTTCGCGAACGCGTCTACTTCTTCAGGCGTTGGTGGCAGTCCCGTGAGATCGTAGGTGACGCGGCGGATCAGGGCTTGCTTGCCGGCGGCTCGCGCGGGTTTCATTCCTTGCGATTCGAGCTTTGAAAGAACGAAGCCATCGATGGGCGATTTTGCCCAGGCGCGGTCCTTTACGCTAGGCGGCGCGGGATTCTTCACTGGCTGAAATGACCAGAAGGCGCGCTGTTCTGGAGTAATTACGTACTCAGGAGTCTTGATGGGTGCCGCCGTCGAGCCCCACGCTGCTCCTGCCTTCACCCACGTCTCGAGGTCCGCGATTTCGCTGTCCTTAAGCTTGCCTCCGGGCGGCATTTTTATGCGCGCGTGAGTTTGACGGACTGCCTGGATGAGTAGGCTCGCTTCGGGGTTGGTTGGGATTAAGGCTGGTCCCGATTTGCCGCCTTGTAGGATATGTTCGCGGGTATCGAGTTGCAGGCCCCCCATCTGCGTGCCGGTATGGCAGCTGTAGCAATTTTTCGCCAGCACCGGGCGGATTCGCATTTCGAAAAATTCGGCCGGGTCTTCTGCGTGAAGGAGGGGGAAGCCGCCTAGAAAGGCGGCTGCAGCCAGGATTGGCTGCCCCACAAAGCATAGCTGCAACCAAAATAGTGATCCATCATCCTTACATGAGAGCTCCAATTTCTTGCTTAGTACTACATCATCCTGATTTCTTCTCCACTCGCGACGGAATTTCGTTGCGGCTAGGCTGCTTTGTGGGGCAGCCAATCCTGGCTGCAGCCGGCTTTCTAGCCGGCTTGACCCTGTATTAAAGCTGCGCATGGTCGCTACCTCTGTGAGAACGTCGCTTCCTTGCTCGCCGCTGCACCCGTGCGAAATCCCGATTCCGTCATGCATCCCGAACCAAAAATCCCATACTCCACCCGGCCAAACCGAGCCGACGCCAGCCGCACAGTTTCCAGCGCACTGTTGCCCGCCAAAATGAGAAACATATGCCTAGCATCCAAAGGATTCGCGACGGCCAACACCAGCGCCTCAGTCTCCGAAGCGTGGTCCGTGCCGTTAAGCCGGAAGCTGCCGCCCTCATAATTCAGGTCCAACCGATGGCGGAATTGCGCGATGGCCGAATTCGTCTCTGGCCTCCCCACAAACAAAACGTCATGCGAAGCAAGGTCCGCGTCGGACACTTCGAAGTCCTTGCGAACGGGTATCGCCGCTTCAAACCGATCCAGATAATGAAGCTGCAACTGCTCCGCTGCGTACCGATTCGCGCACGCGTCCGTCATAGTTCCGTACACGATCATGGCGCTCGGCAGCCGGTGCATGAAGTCTTGCGCCAGGTATTCAGGTCCGCCTTTATCGACAGGCATGGTAGCCGTCGTCTTCGCCTGTTCCAAGAACGCCTGGGCGCTCACCGGCTTCGTCGTATTCGCCGCAAAGTAGTCGCGCATGGTGTCGAAGAAACGATCGTCGCCCATTCCCCGGCGCAGCGAATCCAGCAAGATCACGCCGCGATGCCTCTCGATGTCGAACCTGTCGATCTCGCTCCGTGAGTCAGCCTTGAGCCGCCGATATTCCGTCCAGTGCGCAGCCATCGCCTTATCGAGATCCTCCGATCCAAGATCCTCATAATAGGCCGCCGAACCTGCAGAGAACCAGGTATCCGCGTCCGAAGCCGGCAAGATCCACCCTTTCCAAAGCCGGTTCCGATAACCCTTGGAAGGCTTCGAATCCTTCTCCGGCAAAGTCGCGGCTTTGGCTTCGAGGCGAGCCGCCTCATTCTCACGAATCGCACCACGCAACGATTCAGATGCATCCACGCTGAATAGCCGGTACCCCGACGAGTAAATCCCGTCGTTCTTCGCATACCCCTGCTTTTGCCATTCCGAAGGGACCCATTCGCGTTCGTTCGGCTTTCCAAATACGCCCCAAACCATCAGCTTGGCAGCCATCGCCGACGTCACCACTTTGGCATCCATCGCAGACGAGCTGACCAGAGGCGCAGTGCGGAACGCCAGAAACGCGAACTGCTCGTCGATCTTGCCGCTATATTGCGCGTACATCGCTTGCCACTTCAGGTCGCGCTCCGATGCAACATACGGGACATGCTCGGGCGAGCCCTTTGGATCGGGCAAATACTCGAGCCGCACATTCAGATCCTTGGCATTATTGCAGCCCCAGTAAAACCCCTCGGTCCCGCCGAACCATTCGTTCTTCCCGCTCCGCCAAAGTTTCGACCTCTGAGTGCCTAGCTCATACATTGCGATCTCGTCCGTCTTCGCATCGCCAATCAGCCATTCGTTCGTATACAGGCCGTTGTTCTTAGTCGAGAGATGCTCCACCACTTGGTCAATATTGTCTGCATATTGAATCGCCTTGCGAGCGCGGTACGCGATCGGCGCGCCTTCCGCGTTGAACGGGCTTTGGCGAATGGTGGTCTCCGTCAGTACGATGCCCGCATCGTTCTGGTACCAGTCCGTGCCGCTCTCGATGCCTCCTGGATAACTCTGCATCAACAGACGATGGCCCTTGGTCGGCTGAATGTCGAGCATCACGTTGGTTTGCTCGGCCAGGGTAAGCGGCCAAAAAGTCGTATGAGCCACCACCATTTTGCCGTCGCGAGTGGCCTTTCCAGTGGCCGCGAAAGCGCTGCAACGTTCCGTGATCGGCACATCGCGGTTGCGATTGAAGTACTGCGGCGACGTCAGATGCAGAGCCTCAAGCCCAGTGGGCGTCATCGGCAAAGCCGCCCGCAGCTCCCCCATTTCAACGATCGTATTGGCGGTCACGATGTCAATCAAGTCGATGCGCCGACCCTGCCATTTCGCACCCGCGTCGGACGCTCCATCCGCGATCCCCTTCATCTCCTGCAGAATCTCCTGGTCGAAGCCGCGCAGGAATAAAGCATTGGCGATGTTGCGCGCCTCCTTCCAATCCTTCCATTGCGGATCGTAATCGGAAGCGCAGCGCTCTAAGTATTGGGGGATTTCCTTCGCCATCAGGTTCCCATGCTGGTACCCGCGCTCGTACGGCTCGCCCTGCAGGTGCAGATAGATCCAGCCGCCTTGCGGGTATCGATAAGCTGGCCCAAATGTGCGAACGGCAGCTTTCACCGGCCATGCATCCTCGCCCGATACCTCGTCGATGGCGACTCCCTCGAACCATGCCTTGCCCCGGAACGACGCGCCCTCAGCAACCTTGAGCACGATGCTGTCATCGGCGCGGGTAGCCACGAAGCGGAGACGGAGGCGGGTCCACTCATGCGTGCCGCCCACCGATTCCGAATGCATATCGAACGGCATAGAAGCCATGGATAGCGAGGCACCCACCGCCACGGGAGTCCTGCCCGAATCCTGAACACTGAGGGACTCGGTTCGGACGTACCCGCTCACCTCATACCGCTTGCCAACTACCAGATGCACGGGCGTTGACTTCACGTATGCGTCCGAAGCCTCTAAAGGTTCCAGCAGCATAGCCTTCCGGCCTTGCCTCTGCACCGAGGGGTCAGGGAATGCGCTTCCGCGAACCACGGTCCAGTCCTTCGAGTTGGAAAAGTTGCCGTTGAATACCGGAGAGCCGGCGAAAACAGGGAGCGCGATTAAGAGCCAGGAAATCAGGCGGGGCATACAATTATGAAAGCACAGCGGGAAGGATCGTGCGTTTTTTTCCGCACGCGCGGCAGCCGTGCGCGAAGAATGAACGAGTTGCGATGGGCGGTTGAATTGCAGGCACTCTGGCGTCTTCGGATAGTCAGCGAGTCCGGAGATGAGTGGTTCGTGTGAACCGTCCGTGGCTGAGGCTGTTCGTCCCTGACGGCTTCAGCTGCGGACCAGCCTCTCTCGCATCAGCCTATAAATCTAAATTTTGATGGGCGTAGGCGATGCATTTGAGATTATAACCGTCCTCGGCTCTTACCTGATCTGCCGGACTTAGACCGGCCATTCGCGGCAGCGGAGTCTTCCGCGGATTCTTGCGAACGATCTCAAGCACCTTGGCCAAATCCCGCGCAGGAACCGGGCTGTAAGAATCGTCGAAGGTTGCCCAGTACTTGTCAGTAAATACAGGCACCTTCAGCGGATCGCGCGTAATCATTTCCAAACAAAAGAGCATGTTGGGATCTTTCTCACGCAGCCCATGCACCATCTGCCTCAGATTTAAGACACCTTGGCCGAACGGCACCTCAGAAAGCAAATATCCGTCCTCGTAAAGCTCCAGCCCCATGTCTTTGATGTGACTGAAAATCGCGTACGGGGCCAGTAAGCGAAAGGTCTCATCGGGCGCTTCGCTGAGCGAAAGATTATTTCCGAAATCAAAGCAGACGCCCACCCACTCGCTGCCCACCCGCTTCATCCAAGCAGCCTGCTCAGCGGCGCGCCAGCCCTTGTGATTTTCAACGGCCAGTTTCAGTTTGTTCTTGCGGAGGATCGGTTCGGCCAGTGCGACCGAGCGCTGACACTGCTCAAAATTCTTCCGGAAAGCGTCGAGCGAATCGAACTGCTCATAGCGCCTGCCCGTCATAGCCGCATGCAGTCCGCGCGCCCCCGCCTCTTTGCACGCCTTCACTGCCGTATCGAATCCGTCGACATCGCCCTCGGCTCGTGGCAGCGGCGTGTTTAAGTAGAGCTGCATGCCATAAGTTTCTACTTGGTGGCGCATCTTCCTCACACCGTCGGCATCTTTCGGCAAGGTTGTCTCCACCCCGCCCAAGCCAAGCCCATGGCAATACTCGACGAAGTCGAACGGCTTATTCTCTTGGCGAGCTGCTCGCATCCGCAAGCTGAACGCCGTGGGCGCGCCACCCAAACGAGGTCGCGAAGACTGGGAATTCACCGATTGCGCGGAGAGCCAGGCGCAAGCCGAAGCGGCGGTTGAAAGGATTTCACGTCGGGTCATAGGGTCCGGGATTATTTTACTAGAACCCGGACCGGCATGCCTTCCGAGCTAAGCGGACGGAAGCGTCACGATGTTAAACCAGAAGTGCTCGATGGATTTAAGAACGGCAAGGAACTGATCCAGATCCACCGGCTTAGTGATGTAGCAATTGGCGTGAAGATCGTAAGCCCGGTGCAGATCCTGGTCGGCCTTCGACGTCGTCAACACCATCACGGGAATGCGCCGCAACTCGGGATCCGCTTTAATTTCCTGGAGCACCTCGCGCCCGTTCTTTTTAGGCAAGTTCAGGTCTAGGAGAATCAAATCCGGCCTGGGTGCGGTTTGAAATTTTCCGCGCCGCCATAAGAAGTCAGTCGCTTCCACGCCGTCCGAGACCACGTTCAAATGATTGAGAAATCGTCCTTCTTTCAACGCCTCCTGGGTTAGCCGAACATCGCCGGCATTATCCTCCACTAAGAGAACTTCCACCGGCCTCGAATGATTTCCCATGATCCCCCCTTTAGGGACAGCTATCCTCGATCGAATAGCCGTGCACTTTGGCAGCCAATTATATAGGGCCGTAAATAACTGAAACCGTTGTATACAGGGTGGAAACTTCCTTAGAGAAAACTCGACTGCGGGTATTTTTCACCATAGGCCGCTTGGTAGAATGAGGCCTCAACCTATATGCCTCCTCGTATCTGGCTTGTAACCGTGGGCGTAGCCGCAGCTCTGACTGGATGCGGCAAGAAGCAAGCGGTCCAAGCCCACTCGGCCGATAGCCCGATTCCCGTCAAAATAGCCCCCGTGGTTCAGCGAGATGTGCGCCGCGTTCTCGAATCGATTGGCACGCTATACCCGTTTGACGAATCCGTGATCAGCGCCGAGATCGACGGCCGAGTCGATCAAGTCAAAGTGGACTTGGGTGATCGCGTGAAGGCGGGCGAGGTGATGGTTCACATCTCGGACGAGGAGCAGCGTTATCTCCTGACTCAGAACGAGGCGCAACTAAGGGCATCGCTCGACCGCTTGGGCTTGAAAGAAGAGAACGACAAGGTTAAAGATATCCGCGAGACGCCGGATCCGCGCAGGGCCCAAGCCGATCTGTTCGACGCCGAACAACGGTATAAGCGATCCAAGAGTCTGGTGGATCAGGGGATCGCCTCGCAGTCCGACCTAGATGGAGCAGTCTCCAAATTCAAGGCGGCGCAGGCAGCCTACGATTCCACTTTGTACCAGACGCGCAACTTGGTATCGGAGGTGGAGAGAACCAAGGCGATGCTCGATATGCAGCGCAAAAAACTGCGCGATACCTCGGTGCGAGCGCCCTTCGATGCCTTCGTGAAAGAACGCACCATCACGGTGGGACAGTACGTTCGGGTGAACACGCCGCTAATCACGCTCGTGAAAACCGATCCCATTCGATTGCGTTTAGAAATCCCGGAGAGGATGGCGCTGTTCGTCAAGGAAGGGCAGTTGGTGGATGTGCTGCTGGAGGCTTTTGAAGGGCGGATATTTCAAGGCAAGATCTGGCGCATTTCGCCCACAGTGGATCAAAACAAGCGCACGTTCGTGGTGGAAGCGCTGATCCAAAATGCCTCGGGGCAGTTGAAGCCGGGGTCCTACGCAAGGGCGCGGGTGCCCACGAATCGGACCGAGCGGATTAAGCTGGTGCCTTCGAAGGCGGTTTACTACGTATTTGGATCGAACAAGGTTTATGTAGTGGCTGGAAATATCGTGGAAGCGCGCGATGTCAAACTAGGGGATCGGTTCGACCAGGATGTAGAAATATTGGAAGGCGTGCGAATGGGCGAACAAGTGGCGACCACGCAACTCAATCGGCTGGATACAGGCAGCAAAGTAGAAGCGACGCTCTGATGAGCCGGAGGCCCGCTCCCGCAAGGTCCCCGGCAATTCTCGCTACCTATCGAACGCCTGCCAGTTCCGGCTCTTCTACCGCGATTCCAAGACCCTCGGCAACTCCCCGCCCATAGGCTTGATCCGCTTTCGTGAAATGGCCGATTTGAAGACGCTGGATTCGTTCCGGCACCGTGGCCATGTGACCGACGATGTTCTTGATCAAGTGGGCCTTCTGTTCGGAACTCAGCAGCCGGAACAAGTCGCCCGCCTGGGTGTAATCATCGTTGCCCTCGCGGTGGTCATAGCGACCAACTTCGCCCGTTGTCCCATAGCGAAGTTCGCGGAAGCGATGGTCTTCAACAGGTCCGCCAAAGCTGTTCGGCTCGTAGTTCGGAGTCATGCCTCCGTTCTCATCGAAGCGCATGGCACCGTCCCGGTTATAGGTGTGCACCGGGCACTTGGGCTGATTCACCGGCAACGTCTCGAAGTTCACGCCGAGGCGGTAGCGATGTGCGTCCGGATAGCTGATTAAGCGGGCTTGCAGCATCTTGTCCGGAGAGTAGCCCATGCCTGGAACGATATTTACGGGCGAGAAAGCGGCTTGCTCAATCTCGGCAAAGTAGTTGCGCGGATTGCGGTTCAGCTCCATCAAACCGACATCGATCAAAGGATAATCGTGATGGGACCAGACCTTGGTCAAGTCGAACGGATTCACCTTGTAGGTGGCCGCTTCCGCCTCGGGCATAGCCTGAATGCACACGCGCCAGCGGGGATGCTCGCCTCTCTCTATCGCCTCGAAGAGATCGCGGGTCGCATAATCGGGATCGGAGCCAGCCAGTTCGTCCGCCTTCTCCGCAGAAAGATTCTTGATTCCCTGCAGCGTTAGAAAGTGCCACTTCACCCAAAAACGCTCGTTATTCGCGTTTACCAGGCTGAATGTGTGGCTCGAGAAACCGTGCATGTGCCGATAGCCGTCCGGCGTGCCGCGATCCGAAAACAGCGTCGTCACCTGATGCAGCGACTCGGGAGACAATGACCAGAAGTCCCACATCACGGTTGGCGACCGCAGGTTCGTCTGCGGAATCCGCTTTTGGGAGTGAATGAAATCGCCGAACTTCAATGCGTCGCGCACGAAGAAGACGGGCGTATTGTTGCCCGCCATGTCCCAGTTCCCTTCCTCGGTGTAAAACTTGACCGAAAAACCACGGGGGTCACGAGCCGTATCGGCGGAGCCTTTCTCGCCGGCGACGGTGGAGAAGCGGGCCAGCAGGTCGGTCTGCTTGCCGATGCTTCCGAACAGCTTGGCGGACGTGTATTTCGTGATGTCGTGAGTAGTGGTGAACGTTCCGTGAGCGCCTGCGCCCTTGGCGTGAACCACGCGCTCCGGAATGCGCTCTCGATTGAAGGCGGCCATCTTCTCAAACAGGAGGTAATCCTCCATGAGAACGGGTCCGCGCGGTCCTACGGTGACGGAGTTCTGATTGTCTCCGACGGGGCGACCGGAGTTCGTAGTCATGATCGGACATTTCTGATTGTCGGGTTTGTCTGTAGCCATAAAGACTCCTTGCTCTGCTCTTCCATCGTACTGGTTCCGCATCTGATTGGGCATCAAGCCAATCCTATGGCTCTCATAGGCAGTGTCTATGAGATCATGGTTTCAGCCGAATGGAAATTCACCAGCTTCGCTACTTTTGCGCAGTCGCCAGCACGGGAAGCTTTACCAAGGCCGCGCAGCAAGAGGGGATCGCCCAGCCATCTATGTCCCAGCAGATTGTTCGCCTGGAGGAGAGTCTCGGCTCAAAGTTATTTGACCGGCTCGGGCGGGGCGTCCGCTTGACGGAGTCCGGGCGAACGCTGCTTCCGCAGGCGCTAGAAATACTGCGTCAGGTGAACGGTGCGAGAACCAAGCTGGAAGCTCTGCGTCAGAATGTGGGCGGACGCTTGACCATCGGGTGCATTCCCACCATCACGCCGTATTATCTCGCCGATAAGTTAGAAGAATTCGCCCAGCACTATCCCGAGGTAGAGCTGCGGCTCATTGAAGAGATC
>JANXQZ010001062.1 GCA_025353235.1 Bryobacterales bacterium | reverse complement strand
CTCATGCAGAACATTCCGCAGGTGACGTTCGGCCTGATCTGTCTTGCCCTGATTCGCCAGCACGCGGCCCAATTGAAGTTGAGCCTCAAAGTGATTCGGATCGTGCTCAATCACCTCCCGCAACTGCCGCTCAGCGGCTTGGTAGCGGCACAGATCGATTAGTGCGGAAGCCGCCTCAAATAGGATTTTCGTGCGGTGGAGGAGGGTTGGCGCATCGTCCGCCAGGGTCTTAATATCGCCGGGATGGCCAAGGGATTGAGCCATTCGCACGCGGTCCAGCCAATCGTCGCGAAGCGCTCCGAAGTAGTTAGCCTTCGACGTCTGAATCTTTTCCCAGTTTACCGGTATCAGACCGGGTAAATGCTCGTAGACCGGACTGCCCATGGTCTCTCGTTCCCCCGCGAGGGCAAGCTTGAAAGTCCGGCTGAGATGCTCAACTGCCAAGTCTAGCTCTTTCTTCTCATGAGCGAGGTGGCTTGCTTTGGAGGCCAAGAAGAGGGCACCGTTATAACTGAAACACCGATCGGGTGCCACATCAAACGGCCGCAACCCGACAAAATTCCCCTGCACGGATAGCACGCCATGCGGACAGATGCCGTGGCGCACGCCTAGTTCGTAGAACACGTTCTCGTTGGCAATCGAGATATCGGCCACCACGAGATCGGCTGTAACCAGCTCAAAGAACATGTCGGTCCGGATATCCCCGGCGGTAGCCTCGCTATCTGCGCGAAACGGATCGCAGCCAGCCTGACGTAGGGCGGGCTCGAGCAGCTTTTTGTACACGGAATCAAAGTCTATGCGCACTCCCGGGGGTTTCTCCGCATGTCCCTCCTGCGCCATACTCCCGACAGTGCGCTTTATCCCGAAAGGCATGACGACGAATGCGCGAGGTTTCAAAGCCGAGGACTCCTTTGCTAGGTGACTGCGAAATGCAGGGCCTCATCATATCAAGCTCCGAGAAGCCTAAGCAGCGGTCATGAAACGAATCGCTTCATTTTTCCAGCTCCGGAACTTGGGATAGGGCACACGTGAGACCTGCCATTCGATACGCCTCAATCAGCGCACCGGCTGCGGGACCGTAGCGCGGGGCGACCACGCAAATCTGGCCATCGCCTTCCAGAATGGCGCGAAACCGTTGGAGCAGAATGCGGCTTCGGAATACGCCGCCTATATACGCGACCGAAATCGGGTCTGGATCGAGGAACAACCTGTGGCGCACAGCTTGGGCATAAGCGGCCAGCTCCCCAGCGCCTTCCTTCAGCAATTGGACAGCAACCGGATCGCCGGCGTTTGCAGCGATATCCACCAGCTTCGAGAACGCGGCGATGCGGGGTCGGGGAAAGTCGGTGGTGTAGAAGCGGTGCAGCAGATCATTGGCGTCGGACGCTCCGGTTTCTTTGAGGAGTATGGGCCGGAGAATAGTAGCCGGTCCCCAGCCTTCTTCGTGGCGCAGCACGGCTCGCAAAGCTTGGCGGGTGAGGTCAAAGCCGCCTCCTTCGTCACCGAACACATAGCCCCAGCCCCCTGCGCGTGCCGTCTCTCCGCGCGCGTTTCGACCGAAGGCGATGGATCCCGTGCCAGCGATCACGATGATGCCGGGATCGCCTGCCGTAGCTCCCGAGAGGGCGATGGCAGCGTCGTGAGTAACGTGCATGTTGTCGGCTCGCAGGAGGTCGCGCAAGATAGCCTCTTTGTCGGCTGGACCGCCGCTGAATCCCAGGCAGGCTGAAGCGAAGCGGATTGTACCCGGATCGAGACTAGCTTGCTTGAAGGCGTCCGCGAGGCAGCCAAGGATCGCGCCGGTAAACTTGGCCCGGCCTTCGGATGCCTTGACGTGATTGCAGGGACCTCCCCGTCCAAATCCAACCACGCGCCCGGACTCATCGCCGATCATCGCGTTAGTGCTGGATTGTCCGCCATCCACGCCGAGATAATAAGTCCGATTCATTGGATGTAGTACAGGCGCGAGTACCCAACATCCGCCACCAAACTAATGCCCCAGAACTTCGGATGTTGCTGGAAATCTTCCGAGCCAATGTCATCGTACCCGACGAGCAAGTATCGAATTCCCCGCGCCCTGAGTTCCTGGGTAGCGGCTTGGCGCAGGTTATAAGAGACTGGGTGCTGGCTGACTGCAGCTTGCGTCGCGAGTGTCGCCCATTGGCCGCTCTCGTCCATGCCTTCGATTTTCATATCCGGATCGCGCCAATCCGGCTGTGTTTCAATTCGAACGGCGTCCACGAGCTGCGTGCCGCCGAAATTAATCTCGATATACATTCCAGGCCGGCCAGGCTCCCAGCTTCGCCAGCGGGTTACCTGACTGTTGTCGAACGCGAGTTGCACATCCCATGGGTTCGGTTTTGCTTTCAAGCGCCATTGCGAGGAGCGGGGCAGTTCCTTGTCCTGGTTGTAAATCCGCACTTCTGAGACGTTCCACATCGCGTCCTGCATGTCTTTCGTCTTCGTGATACGCAGTTTTCTGACTGGCCGCCTGATGAAACGAAAATCATCGAAGATGCTCGGCTGCATATCGGAATAGATAGCGGTCCACATGATGTCTCCCAACACCTCGCTAGGGGCGGACAGGTATTTTACGAGGATGGGCCGCGTCGTGTAAGACTCGCCGGGCTGGCTGAATGAATAGACTTTGGCTCCAGGCGGGACGTAGTTGTCAATTGCACGGTCATACAGATAGGGGGGAAAGTTCTGGCTGAGGAAGACGTTCTCGGGGATGATGCGCAGGGCTTCGCGAATGGGCACTTTCACCAGATGCCAGGCCGATTCCGATGCATACCGCTTCAATACGTCGGGCCACGAGAGAAGTGCATGGAGCAGAACGAGTACGATGAGCAACCATTCCCAGTTCAGCGCCATGGCCAGAGCGATAGTTAGAAAGGGCGCACAGGAGATGAGAAATCTCGCTCCCACGTTCGAGAGATACGGCAGCGCGAAGATGCCTGCGGCAAGGAGGAGCTGTCGGCCAGTCCGCTTTCTTAGAGCTAACAGCGCGAGAGGAGTAAGCAAGAAGAGCGGTCCGTAGAGGCCGCCCAGGGCGTTGCCGTTCACAGTGAGTTCCCACGGGATCTGGCGGTAGCTGGTAAGGCCGTAGATGCGCTGACCCTTCTTATATTCGTCCTCAAAGGAGATGTGAATATAAGGAGTCCTGAAGACGCGATTCGCAAACGGCGTGACTGGGTTGTCCATCCACATCCAGTTCTTGACCAGCCATGGAGCGATGAAAAGCAAGGCGAGACCTGCCACTGCGGCCAGGGGTTTGAGCATGGGCTGCCTGGAACGCCGCAGCTTCCATGCCAGAAATCCGAGGGCATAGGGGAAGGCGAGGAACCCGGTGTACTTTACGGCGAAGCTGAAACCTGCAAGGATTCCGATTGGGATGAGTAGACGGGAGTCGCGCTGCTCGTCCCAGATCTGCAGGAAGTAGAAAAGTGCAAACAGAACGGCTGCCAGGGCCACGTCCACATACGCCACAGAGCCGTCAATGCCAACTACCGGACTCACGAAAAAGAAAAGCGCCCCCGCAATTCCCGCCGATGCGATGCCGGCCCTCCTACCGTAGGAGATCATGAGCCACGGCAGCGTGGCCAGGAAGCTGAAATGCACCAGCGCCGCCGCCGAGTGTCGACCGAAGGCGTACGCGAACAGGAACAGCATTTCGACGCCTTGGGTGATGTTGGCGTACATGTTCCAGGGGATGCGGACGAAGCCATGCGCCCGGTAATAATAGCCTGGAAACACCAAGTGGTAAGCTGCACCGTCCGGGCTCATCTCGGGTGCCATTGCGTTGAAGAAGTAGAGGATGGTGAAGGTGCCGAAAACCACGCCGATCACCCACTTCCACTTCCTGGTTAAAGGAGGGAGCGGGTCGGCTTGGGATCGGTGAACTCCCATTTGAATCGCGGCAGCGATGGCGATACAGCCGACCGCAAGGAAGACTCCTTTCCGCGCCAGTCTGATGGTACAGAGCAGGAAGACGATGCCGCTCAGAAGGGCTGAGCCGGTCACGAACGCGAGCAGCCATTCCTCCGTGCGACGGAGCCGTAGCGAGAGGGTTCGGAACAGAATGCCGCCCAAGGAGAGCGACGTGGCAAAGGTGAGCAGGGATCCAAAGAGGATGTAGAACACCGCTTTCATTGGCGTTCGAATCCGATGTTGCTGAGGATGAAGCCGAG
>JANXQZ010001048.1 GCA_025353235.1 Bryobacterales bacterium | reverse complement strand
CACCGGTGCCGATTCCATGACTGGCGGCCGTCTCAAGCGCATTCAAAAGTACGTGGGCGACGACACTTTTCTCATGACCTACGGCGACGGCTTGTCGGACGTCAACCTGACTCGCCTTCTCGAGTTCCATCACTCCCATGGGCGCATCGCCACCGTCACCGTCGTGCGCCCGGTCTCCAGGTTCGGAATCCTGGAACTCGACGCAGAGCACCGGGTAGAAAGTTTCGTCGAGAAACCCGTAACGGACGGTTGGATGAACGCCGGATACTTCGTCTTAAATCGCAAGGTGTTCGACTACCTATCCGGCGACGACTGCATCTTCGAAAGAGAACCGCTGGAGCGCATTACAGCTGAAGGCCAGCTGGTCGCGTATCGCCACGATGGGTTCTTCTTCGCCATGGATACCTACCGCGAGTACAAGCATCTGAACGAAGTCTGGGATAGCGGAAAAGCTCCTTGGAAAGTGTGGGAATGAGCGCTCCGTTTTGGAGACATCGATCGGCATTTGTAACTGGCGCATCCGGACTCGTGGGCAGCTGGCTGGTGAAGCGCCTGCTGGAAGCCGGCGCCGATGTGATTTGCCTGATTCGAGATTGGGTTCCGCAATCGGAACTGGCGCGCAACGGTACGCTGGATCGGATGCGAGTGGTGCGCGGCGATGTTCGCGACCAGTCCGTGATTGAGCGCTGCATGGGCGAGTACGAGGTGGAGACGGTCTTTCATCTCGCGGCGCAAACCATCGTTGGAATCGCTAACCGCAATCCCGTTTCCACCTTCGAGAGCAATATTCAAGGCACTTGGGCGCTGCTGGAAGCCGCGCGCCGCAGTCCCTCAGTGAAACAGATCGTGATTGCTTCGTCCGACAAGGCCTATGGCGATCAGGAGCAACTTCCCTACGACGAAAGCACTCCACTGGAAGGCCGCCATCCCTACGACGTGAGCAAATCCTGCGCCGACTTGATCGCGCAAGCTTATGCGACGTCATACAGTCTGCCCGTGAGCATCACGCGCTGCGGCAATTTTTACGGAGGAGGCGATCTGAATTGGAACCGGCTCGTCCCCGGCACTATTTGGTCGCTGCTAAAGGGCGAACGCCCCATCATCCGGTCCGACGGCCAGTTCGTGCGCGACTACTTTTACGTGGAAGACGGCGCGGCGGCCTACATGCTTCTGGCTGAGCGCATGGCGGAGGATAAGTCCCTGCACGGTCAAGCCTTTAACTTCTCCAATGAGATCCAGATCACGGTACTCGAATTGGTGGAGCGGCTTACCAAGATGATGGGTTCGGTTGTTCAACCCGAGATTCTGAATCAGGCATCGAACGAAATCCGGCACCAATATCTGAGCGCGGCCAAGGCCAAGAACGTTCTAGGCTGGAGTCCGCTTTTCACTCTCGATCAGGGGCTGGCGAGAACGGTAGATTGGTACAAGGAGGTTTTGAAGAGTGAGTGAGAAGGCGGCGGCTCTCCGAGAACAAATCCTCTTGCTGGTGTCGGAGTTCTGGCGGGAGCAGTTCAGCGAACGGCCATTCGTGCCGGGCGAGTCACGCGTTCCCGTCTCGGGCAGAGTGTTCAATGCCACGGAGATGGTGAAGCTGGTGGATTCGTCTCTCGATTTTTGGCTCACCACGGGACGCTTCGCTTTGGAGTTCGAAAAGCTCTTCGCCCGGTTCTACGGACTGCGCGGCGCGAGTCTGGTGAACTCCGGATCCTCGGCCAACTTAGTTGCTCTCTCATGCCTGACGTCGGAGAAGCTGGGGGATCGGCGTCTGAAGCCTGGGGACGAGGTGATCACGGTTGCGGCGGGATTCCCCACCACCGTCAATCCGATCATCCAGAACGGGCTCGTGCCGGTGTTCGTGGATGTCCAAATTCCCACCTACAACATCGATCCGAATTATCTCGACGAGGCGCTCTCCCCGCGAACGCGGGCCGTGATGCTGGCCCATACATTGGGTAATCCGTTTGACCTCGGGGCTGTCACTGCCTTCGTGAAGCGACACAATTTATGGCTCGTTGAGGACTGCTGCGATGCAGTCGGCTCCACGTACGGAGGGCGTCTGTGCGGAACGTTTGGCGATCTGGCAACCACCAGCTTCTATCCGGCCCACCACATTACGATGGGCGAGGGCGGTGCCGTTCTCACCGATAAGCCGCTTCTGAAAACGTTGGTGGAATCGTTCCGCGACTGGGGTCGCGATTGCTGGTGCGACCCCGGCAAGGACAACACCTGCGGCAAGCGTTTCGACTGGCAACTGGGCGACCTGCCTTGCGGCTTCGACCATAAATACACGTACTCGCACATCGGGTACAACCTGAAGCTCACCGATATGCAGGCTGCTGTCGGAGTGGCCCAATTGCAAAAGCTCCCCGGTTTTATTGAGGCGCGGCGGGCGAACTTCCGGCGATTAAGGGAAGGGCTCGCAGGACTGGAAGACGTGTTCATTCTGCCCCAAGCCACGCCAGGATCGGACCCAAGCTGGTTCGGGTTTCCGATCGCGGTCAGACCGGAATCGGGTTTGAAACGGAATCAGGTGATCGCGGGTTTGGAAGCGGCAGGGGTGAGTACGCGGCTCTTGTTCGGCGGCAATCTGCTGCGGCAGCCCGCATATGCGAAGGTTGCGCGTCGCAAAATTGGGGACCTCTCAAATTCCGACTTCGTGATGAACCAAGTCTTCTGGATCGGCGTGTATCCGGGACTCTCTTCAGCCGCTCTCGACTATATGGTCGATCAGCTTCGCCGGGTGCCCGCACTCTCATGCGTGTAGCCGACTATATCGCCCAATACTTGGAACAGGCTGGGGTTCAAGCCGCGTTCATGGTCTCAGGGGGCATGATGATGCACCTGATCGACGCGGTGGGACGAGTTCCGGGAATTCGCTATTACTGCAACCACCACGAGCAAGCCTGCGCCATGGCAGCCGACGCCTACGCCCGCGTCTCTGGCCGACTCACCGCGGTTTACGCCACCAGCGGACCCGGAGCCACCAACATTCTCACCGGTCTGGTCGGCGCGTGGCAGGATTCCTCACCCGTCATCTTCCTCACCGGCCAGACCAAGCGGAAGGAGACTATTCGATGCTCGGGAATCCCAGGCCTTCGCCAAATGGGATTTCTGGAAGTCGATATCGTTCCCATCGTGCAAAGCGTCACCAAGTACTCCGTCTTCGTCGACGATCCCGAGAGCATTCGCTACCATCTCGAGAAAGCCGTTTGCCTGCCGGTGGTCGCAAGGCAAACG
>JANXQZ010001022.1 GCA_025353235.1 Bryobacterales bacterium | reverse complement strand
CAAAATCGCTAGTAAATTCAGAACCCGAGTCGGTGAGTCCCTCGCCCAAGTCCAAAAGCATGACATTCCACTCGCCGAGATTACTACGCCGTCGCTCGAAGCCTTGAAAGCGTATAGCGCGGGCGTGAAGATTCACTCCTCAACGGGTTCTTCCCCCGCTCTGCCGCTTTTCCAGCGCGCCATTGCGATCGACCCCCAATTCGCCATGGCATATGCGAGGCTGGGGCACATCTATGGCGAAATTGGAGAGTCCGACCTCTCGGCGGAGAGCACCAGCAAGGCCTGGCAGTTGCGGGATCGCGCCAGCGACGCCGAGAAATTCTTTATCACTCTGTCTTATGACTTTCGGGTGACGGGCAACCTGGAAAGGGCTCAACAGACCTGTGAATCGTGGGCGCAAACATATCCTCGCGATGGGAATCCGCACGGATTCTTATCCACTATTTACAATGTCACCGGCAAATACGGAAAGGCGGTCGAACAATCCAAGAAAATGATCGATCTCGATCCGGACTTTTACATCGCGTATGCCGTTCTGGCCGATACCTATGTGAAGCTTGACCGCCTGGCGGAAGCGGAGCACACCGTAGAGCGTGCCGCCGAACGCAAACTGGAAAACTCCTTGTTCCTGAACCAGCGACACGATATCGCCTTTTTACGGGGTGACAAGCCGGAAATGGAACGGGCAGTGCTTCTGGCTCAAGGAAAACCCGGAGCGGAGGACGTGATCTCCGACAAAGAGGCCTTTGTTCTCGCATATTCCGGTCGCCTAAAACAGGCGAAGACAATGTCACGGCGGGCCGTGGATCTGGCTAAACAGGCAGCCCAGCGGGAAAGCGCGGCTCTGTACGAAACCGCAGCAGCGTTGCGGGAAGCGCTCTTTGGGAACGGGCCTGCAGCAAGGCGGCGCGCGATGGCAGCACTTGAGCTTTCCAAAGATCGGGAGGTGGAGTATGGCGCTGCCTTTGCAGTGGCGCTCTCGGGAGATGCGCGCTCTCAAACACTTGCTGACGATTTGGAAAAGCGCTTCGGCGAGGATACGTCTGTCCGATTTAATTACATGCCAGTCTTACGCGCGCTTCTCGCCATGCATCATCGCGAGCCTGCACAGGCCATCGAAGCGCTACAAACCGCCATTCCCTATGAGCTGGGCACGCCGCGAAGCAGCATACACGGATTCTTCGGGGCGTTGTATCCCATCTATGTGCGCGGGCTCGCTAATCTGGCGGCACATCAAGGCCCTGAAGCCGCTGTGGAATTTCAGAAAATTCTAGCTCACCGCGGGATCGTTGTCAGTGATCCCATAGGTGCCCTGGCGCACTTGCAG
>JANXQZ010001015.1 GCA_025353235.1 Bryobacterales bacterium | reverse complement strand
GGAAGACGCAGTCAAGAGGCCCTTCATCCTTTATAGACTACTTCTTGGGCTGCTTCCTTTTTAGGACGATTAATGAGACACGCCACAGTTAGCATCGCCGCCGCAATGATTCTGACGTCCACCTGCCCAGCAGCCACCCGCCTGAAGGATCTGGTCGCAATCGAGGGAGTCCGAGACAATCAGCTAATGGGCTATGGCCTCGTTGTGGGCCTAAACGGAACCGGTGACAAGCGCCAAACCGTCTTCTCGGCTCAGAGTTTGACTAACCTTCTCGCCCGGATGGGAATCTCGGTATCGCCCTCCGCGATTCTGGTACGCAATACGGCTGCTGTTCTGGTGACGGCGAATCTGCCTCCCTTCGCTCAAAACGGGACGCGGATCGACATTTCGGTTTCAGCCATCGGAGATGCGGGCAACCTGCAAGGCGGAGTGCTGGTGCTAACACCCCTGAAAGGCGCGGATGGACAAGTCTATGCCGTCGGACAAGGATCGGTGGTGACCGGCGGATTCGTCGCTGGCCGAGGTGGCAGCAGTCAAACGCTGAATCATCCCACGTCGGGGCGCATCCCGAATGGAGCTATTGTCGAGAAAGCGTCGCCTTCGGTTATCCCGACCGCTCGGATCCGTCTCCAACTCCGGCAGGCCGACTTCACCACATCCGCGCGGATCTCGGAAGCAATCAACCATAAGTTCAGCGCTTCGGCTCACGCCGAGAGTTCGGGAATCGTAAATGTCGATACCCCGGCCGACTTCAAGACCCGAACGGTGGAATTCGTGGCCGAACTAGAGAGTGTCATGGTGGAAGCTGACCGGGCCGCCCGAATCGTGATCAATGAACGCACGGGAACCATAGTGATAGGTAAAGAGGTCCGGATCGCGCCAGTTTCGATCCTGCATGGCGGGCTTACGGTGGAAATTCAGACCAGCCTCGCAGTCTCGCAACCCGAGCCGCTCTCTTCCGGCAAGACCACGGTAACACCTGACGTAAAGGTGAATGCCAAAGAAGAAAAAGCCCGCAACATTGTTCTGAAGCAAGGTGCCAGCGTGGAGGAACTTGTTCAAGCCATGATTGCGATTGGATCGACTCCCCGCGATATTATCGCCATACTTCAAAATTTGCGCGCTGCCGGGGCTCTCGAGGCCGAATTGGAGGTTATTTAATGTCTGTAGCAGCATTGCCCGATGGAGGCGCACCGCCGGTTGCGTCCTTAGTTCATGCGAGAAAGCCGGACAATCCGGCGAAGATTCGAGAGGCCGCCTCGCAGTTCGAGGCGTTGCTTATTAATCAGATGATGCAATCGTCTCGGGCTTCCAGCGGTGGATGGATGGGCGGGGAAGAGGATCAGAATTCAACCCTCACCGAGCTGGGAGAACAGCAGTTCGCGCAAGCGCTGGCTTCCAATGGCGGCCTGGGAATCGCTAAGATGATTATTGCGGGTCTGAATCAACATGCGAATCGATGATGGCAATAAGCTTACTCCGGCACACCAGATCGACAGGGGCCATGACTCAGTTGCGCGGCGTCCAGTAGACAAAGCTGCCGATTCAAAGAGCGATCTTGGGTCAATTTCCGATGTTGCGGCACAAGCGAGCAGTGTTAACCGAGCGAGCCAGCAACGCCTAGAAGCTCTGCGACTCGCGGTCGAATCAGGTTCCTATGATGTATCTGCATCAGCTTTGGCGCTGAAGTTAATCGACTTCCATCTAGGATCGTGAGTTTCGAGCCGCCAAGAAGGGCGGCTGCACGATCACAAACCCTCGCCATGCCTGCCGAGTGCTCCGGGCCGATTGGCAATCGGCCGCAGGTAAACAACCTGCCCTACACGGGAGCCCGAAGTCCTCTTCTCACGCATGATGCTAGCTAGTAAGCGTAGCTGAACCGCTCGCTTGCCGCTTCAGCAACTTGGTATTGAGCCGGGCTCGCTGACATCCTGCTGGGCGCTGGCGCGACGTCGGACTGGCATTCTAGCCAACCGTCCAACAGCTTACCTAGCACCCTTTCGGCTTCCCCGAGAGGACGATCCAATTGGGTTGTGTTGCCTTCCGTAAGCCGGCCAATTACAAAATCATAAAGCCTTGCTAGATTGGCGCTGACTTCCCCGCCCCGACTATGATCGAGCGACTGGTTAAGTTCCGCTACTATTTCGATCGCTCGCGTCACTGAGCGTGACCGCGCCCGAATGTCTCCCGAGGCCAGATGGCGCCGCGCTGAGCCGATTGAGTCCAATGCGCCGCGATACAGCAGCACTACCAGCTTCATCGGGTCAGCCGTCAGGATCTCGTTTTCAAGATAGTTTAAGTAAGGGTTGGTTCGCATTCCAGTCTTAAAATACATATCGGCGAACCTTGGAGGACTTGAGAGAAAGTTCTAGCGCTGAATTCGGCTCGATCCGCCCTGAGCCAAAGCTCGCACCTGCTCCAGCGTAGCCATCGTGGTATCTCCCGGGAATGTCGTCAACAACGCCCCATGCGCCCATCCCAGTTTGATCGCATCGTCCGGCGATTCTCCCGTTAGCAGCCCATAAATAAATCCGGCGGCAAAACCGTCTCCGCCGCCCACGCGATCTACCACGTCCAATTCGCACGTTGGTGCCATATACGTCTTGCCATCGATCCACGCCACCGCGCCCCAGCTGTGCCGATTCGTCGAGTGCACCTCGCGCAAAGTTGTGGCCACGATCTTCACCCCTGGGTGCCTCTCGATCACCCGATCGATCATGCCGAAGAATGCGCTCGGGTCCAGCTTCGATTTAGCGGCCACCTCCGGCCCTGGAATGCCGAGCCCTTTCTGCAGATCTTCCTCGTTGCCAACCAGCACATCTACGTTTTCGGCGATCTTCCCGATGACCTCCATCGCGCGCGCATGGCCGCCCCAGATGTTCCAGAGCTTCTCACGATAGTTAAGGTCGAACGATACTATGGCGCCCCGAGCCTTCGCCGCCTTCATTCCTTCGATAATGATTTCGCCCGTACTCTCCGAAAGCGCCGCGAAAATTCCGCCGCTATGGAACCAGCGAACTCCGCCCGCGAAGATCTCGTCCCAATTGAAGTCACCCGGCTTCAAACTCGCGGCCGCTTCATTCGCGCGATTGTAAAACACCACCGGAGCGCGCACGCCGTATCCTCGGTCGCTATAGACGGTCGCCATATTCGGACCGTTCACGCCGTTATGTTTGAAGCGCTTGTAAAACGGCTTGACACCCATGGCCCTAACCCTTTCAGCGATGAGATCGCCGATCGGATAGTCCACCATGGCGGCCGCGATTCCAGTCTTCAGGCCGAAGCAATCCGCCAGATTGGCCGCGCAGTTGAACTCGCCGCCGCTGACATGAATTTGGCACTCCGTCGCCTTGCGGAACGGAATGATTCCAGGATCCAGGCGATGAACCAGCGCACCTACCGCGACGAAATCGAGTGCGCCTTCCTTCTGAATATCTATTCCATATTTCATTGATGTTCTCCTGAGGCCCGCGACCAACTACGCGTTGTAACTTCCTGACGAGACGCGTCCGCCACGCCCGGTCCAGTTCGTATGAAAGAACGCGCCGCGAGGCTTATCGATTCGTTCGTAGGTGTGCGCGCCGAAATAGTCGCGCTGGGCCTGCAACAGATTGGCTGGCAGACGCTCCGTGCGGAATCCATCGAAAAACGCCAGGGCAGTCGAAAATGCAGGAGTGGGGACCCCGCATTCCACCGCTTGGATTACGGCCCTTCGCCACGCCGCTTGATAGCCGTTCAGCGTGTGGCTGAAAAACTCGTCCATCAGGAGGTTCGCAAGGTCGGGATTCCTGTCGAAGGCATCTTTGATTTTGGCGAGGAAGCGGCTTCGAATGATGCATCCTCCGCGCCACATTAGCGCGATGCCGCCGAAGTTGAGATGCCACTTCTGCTCCTTCGCCGCCTCCCGCAAAAGCATATAGCCCTGCGCATAAGAGATCATCTTCGAGCAATACAGCGCGATTCGCACATTCTCGATGAAGGCGCTGCGGTCCTGCACGTGGGGCGGTTTCGGTCCGCTCAGGACTTTCGACGCGCCAACCCGCTCCTCTTTCATCGCCGACAGACAACGCGAATACACCGCCTCGCCGATCAGCGTTACAGGCACGCCCAGATCCAACGAACTGATGCCCGTCCACTTGCCCGTGCCCTTCTGTCCCGCCGTGTCCAGAATCTTATCGACCATCGGCGCGCCGTCGTCGTCTTTTTTAGCGAAGATGTCGCGCGTAATCTCTATCAGATAACTATCCAGCTCGCCTTCATTCCATTTGGAGAATACATCGTGCAGTTCGTCCGCGGAAAGGCCGACACCGTCCTTCAATAATTGGTAGGCTTCGCAGATCAGCTGCATGTCGCCGTACTCAATGCCGTTATGGACCATCTTGACGTAATGCCCGGCCCCGTTTTCTCCCACCCAATCGCAGCAAGGCGTGCCGTCGGCAACTTTCGCTGCAATGGACTGAAAGATCTCTTTCACGTGCGGCCATGCGTCCGGATTGCCTCCTGGCATAATGGACGGACCCCGGCGCGCGCCTTCCTCCCCGCCGGAGACGCCGGTCCCAACAAAGAGAATGCCTTTTTCCGCAAGGGAAGCAGTGCGCCGATTGCTGTCTGTGAACAGCGAATTTCCGCCGTCGATGATGATGTCGCCGGACTCGAGATGCGGCACCAAGCTGTCGATCATGTGGTCGACTGTCTCGCCAGCTTTCACCATGAGCATCACACGGCGAGGCTTTTTCAGAGCGTCGACAAGCTCCGCGATCGAGTGGGCGGCGATGACTTGGGTCCCCTTGGCTTCGTTCGCGATAAAGTCGTCGACCTTGGAGACAGTCCGGTTGAACACCGCTACCCGATAGCCGTGGTCGTTCATGTTCAGCACTAGATTCTGACCCATGACAGCCAACCCGATCAGTCCGATATCGCAGCTTGATTTTTCCAAAGTGTCTCCTGAAATAGTTTACATGCTCCAAAAAGAAAGGCGGCAAGGATACCAACTCCCGTGCCGCCTCAACTCCCGAAACTGCTGATTAGAATGCTTACTCTCTAATGGCTCCCTGCCCGCCCAGACGGCAAGTTTTGCAGATGCCGAAGCCGCTGCCTGTGGCTTGAATAAACCCGCACAGCGAGGTAAGCCGAGTCAGCTCGGCAAAACTCAGCGTAGCTCGGACGAAGGGCGTCTCCGTTGCGCCGAACGTGGTGGCTGGAGAAGCCGGTGTTATCGGCAGAGCATGAATGGTGGTGCCAAAGGCGGTCAGCCCCGTCGCCAGAGGATTTGCCAGCGTGCCAGCGGTGGATGCGTTGCAAGCAGTCGGCGTGGTTGCAGCAGACGATAGCAGCTTGACCACGATCGAGGTGGGATTGCCGGGTGTCAGCGTGTTGCTGGCCAGATCGTTCCTGGCGGAGAGCGAAACGAGACCGTCCGGAGTCACGTAGCAGCTGC
>JANXQZ010001008.1 GCA_025353235.1 Bryobacterales bacterium | reverse complement strand
TCAGTAGAGATCGGTTCGGTCATGTTTGGAGACCACGCGCAGCACGAACTGCTCCGGCTGGCTATCCCCAGACGGGTGTACACGCAAAGCCATATTGATTACCTGGTAGAAGCGATTCTGGAAGTGAACGAGTTGCGCGGGCGCATCCGGGGATTCGAGATTGTGTCCGAGCCTCAGTTCTTGCGCCACTTTACCGCTCGCTTCCGGCCTCTTGCATGACCTCGCCCGATCTGCACAGCGATTTGGTTCGAGCCTCTCTTCGAGGCGATGTCCTAGACGTAATTCTCGGGATTCTATTGTTTGGCGCAGGCGCGTTGGGGTTGGCGCTGTTTGGCATTCGTTCGCGCCGCAAAGATTTAGCCCTGCTCTGGTTCGGTCTATTCGCCGGGTTGTGCGGCATTCGATTATTGGCCCGTAGCTCGGTGGTCCACTTCCTAATGGATCCCGTTCCGCGCGAGTCCTGGTCCTATCTGATCGCTGTCATCACGTACGTGATTCCGCTGCCTGGCATGCTGTTTTTCCGCCAAGAGTTTCCTGTGTGGCGCAGGGCGCTCCGCTGGTTCTTAGTAGTGCAGGCGGTCTTTGCCGTAGCGGGCATTGCCACGGACTTCATCCGGCGGGTTCCAGAGTCGTTTCACGCCGCAAACAATATTCTGGTTGTGTTTACCTGGTGCGCATTTGGAACCGCGCTCTTTAAGACGCGCCATTCCGCGATGGAAGATGGGGGCGTGCGGAAGGGCGTGATTGTATTTGGGTTGACTGTACTGCTGAATAACCTTTCGGGACTCGGTGTTTTCTCCCTTCCATTCGATCCCGAGCCGATCGGGCTCTCGGTCTTCCTGATAACGCTGAGCCGTCTGGTTGCCGCTCGCACGATTGCCAAGGAAGAGAGGCTCGTGAGCCTGGATAAGGAATTGGAGATCGCTCGAAAGATCCAAGCCACCATCCTGCCCCGCGAGAGTCCTCGCACCAGCCGGTTGCGCGTCGCGGCCCGCTATTTGCCGATGACAGCGGTGGCTGGAGATTTCTACGACTTTCTTACTCTGGACGAGAACCGGATCGGATTCCTGATAGCCGACGTGTCGGGCCATGGGGTCCCTGCTGCGCTGATCGCCTCCATGGTGAAGATCGCCATTGCCAGCCAACTCCCCCATGCAGACGACCCCTCCCGCGTTCTCGCAGGGATCAATGAAATGCTCAGCGGAAAGCTGAAAGGCCAATTTGTCACGGCCTCTTATCTGTTCCTTGACTTGGAAAAGAGCGTGATGCGCTACTCGGGCGCGGGACATCCGCCGCTCCTGCGATGCCAGGAGATGAAAGGAAAGGTGGAAGAAGTTGTTCAAAACGGACTCGTTCTGGGGGCCCGCGCCAAAAGCGTATACGCGACACTCGAGCGCAGCATCGCCAGCGCGGACCGGTTTCTGATGTACACAGACGGGCTGCTTGAGGCGAGAGATAGCACGGGCGAGCAATTCGGCGACGTCCGCTTGCGCGAACTGCTGCAGGGTACGGCGGGAGCGGATGCGGAAGAAGCCGCCACGGGTGTCGTCGATGGTCTG
>JANXQZ010000831.1 GCA_025353235.1 Bryobacterales bacterium | reverse complement strand
ATCGCGCAAAGAGTGGTACTGGAGATGGTGGTCATTCGGCTAGGGTGCGAAATTTGGTTCTCGGAAGGCTTGGCTAAGATGCCGAACGAGCTAAAGACGATCAGGCCAACGTTCTTCCTTGCGCCGCCGCGCGTATGGGAGCGCGTGTTCGCCAGCATCAATACCGAGGTCAAGAAAAAGAGCGCGCTTCAGCAGAAGATCTTCCACGGGGCGGTAGGGCTGGGCTCGGAAGCCGCTCAGCTTCGCCAGCAGCGGAAGCCGGTTCCGGGCTGGATGTCCGTCGCTTTGAAGCTGGCCGATAAACTCGTGTTCTCGAAAATTCGCGAACGGCTGGGCGGAGAGCTTCGAGTCGCTGCGTCCGGCGCAGCCCCGCTTGGCAAGGAACTAGCGCAGTTCTATGCCGCGATCGGAATGCCTTTGCACGAGGGCTACGGCCTTACGGAAGGCGGCATCGTTTCGTTCAATCCAACCGAGCTCCCGAAGTTCGGAAGCATCGGCAAAACTCTTCCGGGGGTAGAAGTGAAGTTGGCCCACGATGGGGAATTGCTGGTCAAGAGCGGTGCAAACTTCACCGGATACTTCAACGATCCGGTGTCGACCGCCTTGGTGCTGCACGATGGCTGGCTTTCGACGGGCGACATCGCCGAGATCGACGCCGAGGGCTACATTTATATAACAGGGCGCAAGAAAGAATTGATCGTTTCCTCGAACGGCAAGAAGATTTACCCGTCCCGCATTGAAGGCCTGTTCAAGACAGATCCATTGATTAACCAGGTGCTGCTGATCGGCGACAAGCTTCCCTACGTTACGGCGCTGATCACAATCAACGTCTCAGCGGTCGAGTCGTCCAAGGGCTTGGGCGTGGTTGAGCAGGTTCAGACGACCGTCACGCGAGTGAACAAACAGCTCCCGTCTTTCGAGCAGATCCGCAAATTCCGCATCCTCGAAAAGGACTTCTCGATCGAGAACGGGGAACTCACTCCCACCATGAAAGTGCGTCGCGGCCGCGTGCTGGAGAATTATCGCTCGGTAGTCAGCGAACTGTACATGGGTAAAGAAGAGAGCCAGTGATTCCGGCGGCGAAAGTCGTGCCAACGGTCACTAAGATTCACGGCGACACCCGCACCGATAACTACTTTTGGCTGCGAGATCGGTCGGACCCTGATGTTACCGCCTATCTGGAAGCAGAAAATTCGTACACGTCCGAGATCATGAAGCCCACTGAAGAGCTTCAAAAACAGCTTTACGCCGAACTGCTGGGCCGTGTGAAAGAAGACGATTCTTCCGTGCCGGTGAAGTACGGCGATTGGCTCTACTACACGCGCACCGAAAAAGGCAAAGCCTACGCCATCTACTGCCGCAAGTTTCGAAGCGCGGAGGCGCCTGAGGAGATCTATCTCAATGCAAACGTGCTCGCGGAAGGGCATAGCTATTTCCGGATCGGGAACATCACTCAAAGCCCGGATGCCAATCTGCTGGCATATTCCACCGACGTTGAAGGCGACGAAGCCTACACCATCCGCGTCAAGGATCTTCGCACGGGAGCGCTGCTGCCAGACGAGATCCATAATACTTACTACACGCTGGAGTGGGCGAAAGACAATCGCACGTTCTTCTACACCATGCTGGACGAGGTGAAGCGGCCACACCGGGTATATCGGCATGAGTTGGGCGTGGCAAGCGATACGCTGGTCTATCAGGAAGACGATCCCCTCTTCGAACTGGACCTGGGCCGGCCGCTGAGCCGCGAGTATATTTTTCTGAATATCGACAGTCCGCTGACGAGCGAGGTTCGCTACATCCGCTCGGATCAGCCCTCCGCTGAGTTCGCTCCTATCCTTCCGCGCGAGCACGGCGTGGAGTACGACGTGGATCATCAGGGTGAGTGGTTCTACATCCGAACCAATCAAGGCGCGCAGAACTTCCGTTTGCTGCGGACGCCGATCGCTGAGACTGAACTTACGGAAGTGATCGCGGGACGGGCTGACTGCACTATCGAAAGCATGGATGCTTTTCGGGACTACCTGGTAATCTCGGAGCGCACGCGAGGTCTCGAGACCATCCGCATCGCTCATGCCGACTCGCTCGATGTACTCAACACCGTGGAATTTCCAGAGCCAGTCTACACTGTGGGCCTCAGCGGCAACGCCGAGTACGACACCAACATCGTTCGATTCGCTTACTCCTCGCTGGTGACGCCCGCTTCCATCATCGACTACAACATGGAGACTGGAGAGCGGCAACTGCGTAAGCAGTACGAGGTGCTTGGATATGAGCCTTCCCTCTACCAATCCGAGCGGCTGTTCGCCCAAGCTTCCGACGGGGTCGACGTGCCGATCTCGCTTGTGTATCGCAAGGGCCTGGAACGCAACGGCTCGAATCCCATGCTGCTCTACGGGTATGGATCCTACGGCGCACCTACCGACCCGGGCTTTGGCTCCGATCGGCTGAGTCTGCTAGGCCGCGGCTACATCTACGCGATCGCCCACATTCGCGGCGGTGGAGACATGGGCAAGTTCTGGCATGATGACGGCAAGCTGCTGACCAAGCGGAACACCTTCCTGGACTTCATCGCCTGCGCCGAGCATCTGATCGCGCAGAACTACACCGCACCTGGGCGTCTCGCGATTTTCGGCGGAAGCGCAGGCGGCCTGCTGGTGGGGGCTGCTGTCAACATGCGGCCTGATCTGTTCCACGCGGCCATCGCTAAAGTTCCGTTCGTCGACGCGGTGAACACGATGCTGGACCCAACCATTCCGTTGACCATCGGCGAGTACGAAGAGTGGGGCAACCCTGAAGAGGAAGAATTTTACCGCTATATTTTGTCGTATTCGCCTTACGACAATGTGGAACCGAAGCGGTATCCGGCCATGCTGGTGAAGGCGGGCCTTAACGATCCGCGCGTGGCCTATTGGGAACCGGCGAAGTGGGTGGCCAAGCTCCGGGCAATGAAGACCGACAACAACGTTCTACTCTTGAAGACCAACATGGGGGCTGGTCATTTTGGACCCTCCGGCCGTTACGAAGGAATCAAGGAAACGGCGTTCGAATACGCATTTCTTCTCACCCTGTCATGACTCGGTTGTTCGTCCTGCTTATGTTGGCAGCTATCTGCTTGCCAGCCGGGGAGCTTTTGCGTTATCGGCTCACGATTCCGGAACCCTATGATCCTCAGCAAACTTATCCGCTCGTCATTTGGCTGCACGACATCCTGGGCGTTGGAAACGACAACAGGCGTCAGACGGAGGGCACGAACGCAGCGGGCGCGCGGCTTTGGAGTTCACCCGAAAATCAGGCCCACCATCCCACCTTCGTGCTCGCGCCCCAGTGCCCGTTCGGGTCGCTGTGGGTGAACCTCCTCACCCGTACTCCTTCCAGGAAACTCCGCGTCGCGGTAGAACTGACGGACGACCTTCAGCGTCAATATTCAATTGACCCGGATCGCGTTTACCTGGTCGGCCAGTCTATGGGCGGGTTTGCGGTTTGGGCTTTGCTGGCCGCCTATCCCCATAGATTCGCTGCGGCCGTGCCAGTATCCGGGGGAGGGAAAACGTCCAGCGCCCACCGCTTCTCGAAGGTGCCGCTATGGGTCTTTCACGGACGTCTGGATCCCGTTGTTCCTGTCCATGAATCGAGGCGCATGATTGAAGCGCTGCGCAATGCCGGTGGCGACCCGCGCTATTCCGAATTGATTTGGCGCGCCCACGACAACATGTTTTGGGAGGATGCATTCGCCGAGCCAGGCTTGGCGGACTGGCTCTTCGCGCAGCGCCGCAGCCGATAGATCTATGCGGCTTCCTTTTCCATTGACCGCCAGATTGGTGCCATCCGACAACTTATTCGAGGTTTTTTCCAGAGCAATATCGATAATTTGCAGCAAAGGAGTGATCCCGCTCGCCTTCGAAACGGTGCCGACTGCTCCACTCTCAGCGAACGATGCAGCACTTTCTCATTGAAGATTCGAAACCAATAGCGGCCCCCGATTCGAGGCCGACCAACGGCAGGTGAATGAGCCTCCGCGCGCTTCTCTTAGCAAAGATTTGTTCGTTGGTTCTTGTGTTTGATTTTCCTTCATGCGTCCGCCTGCGCGGCAAGCTGGCGAAACAGCTCTGCTTGGCCGCTTGCTTATCGCGCCGCCGCAAGGTCCGGTTCACTTCAGTCGTACAACTCTTGCCGGTCCCTGGCGTGTAAGTGCACTTCTCGTATTTCTCCGTCTATTATGCTGATGTTCAATCTCCAGCATTCGGAATCTCCCATTCAGGCTCACCTTGTATGAGAAACGCGGTCTCGCCCCAGGCTCATCTTGCGTGAGACAAGACTGGGAAATGCTAAAATTTCTAAGGCGTTCCCACAGTAGTTAGGGCCCTTAGCTCAGCGGTTAGAGCAGCGGACTCATAATCCTACCTATAGTAATCATGCTAACTAATTAGCACTAGCGTGTGTTAGTGTTTTCAACTACTTAACATCATGGCACATCACCCCTAATAACCGCAAGTAAGCACGGGGGTGGGCACAAAATTGGGCACAGTCTTTCAAAATATATCGGCTCCATGTTATGTTTCAAGAGAAGTCGCCTTAAAGAAAGG
>JANXQZ010000983.1 GCA_025353235.1 Bryobacterales bacterium | reverse complement strand
TGCAGGGCGGATCGGGCGAGCAGTATTTCGTAGGCAAGTTCGATGGCGTGAAGTTCACCAACGACAATCTCCCGTCTTTGACCCTATGGACCGACTATGGAAAGGATTGCTACTGCGCATTGACGTTCAACAATCTGCCTGCTAAGCAAAACCAGGCAATGATCGGATGGATGAACAATTGGCAGTACGCAAACGTAGTGCCTACCAAACCGTGGCGGGGGCAAATGACCGTGCCTCGAGCTCTGTCGCTTAAGACTTACCCGGAGGGAATTCGGTTGGTGCAGCAGCCGGTGGAGGCATTGAAGCAATTGCGGGGACGGCACTATGCGTACCGCGATCTGAAAGAATTTCGCAGCCAGACATTCGACCTGATGAGCACGATCGGAATCGGACAGGCTTCGGAGTTGGGCTGGAAGCTATTGGCGGACGACGGCACTTATACAGCGGTGGGATACGATGTGCGGGCTGGGCAGATTTTCGTAGATCGAACGCATTCGGGCAACGTGGGCTTTAGCGATAAGTTCGCAGCACGAGTGAGCGCCCCGTTCAAAGCTGGCGCGCAACTGCGGCTGCATGTGCTGGTGGATCAATCCTCGGTAGAGGTGTTCGCAGGCGATGGGCAAGTCGCATTGACGAATCTAGTTTATCCGCGAGCGAGCGGCACGAAGGTCGCGTTTTACTCCGTGGGCGGGGCTCCGGGCACAGTTGCAGCGGACGTATTTTCGCTTAAGTCGATTTGGTAGTTACAGCCTTCGCCCGAAGATTGCATAATCCAGGCTGCCGAAGAAGTCCTCGCGGAAATCTTGCGGTAGCGATGCCAGGGACGGCATGGTTCGAACGGCTGGCTCCAGCGGAAGCGTCTCCAGCATTCCGAAACCTGCTTCTTCCAGGTAGAACGCCATTAAAGCGGAGGGCACTGGCTTGGCGTGCGTTGGATCCAGATAGAAGTGGCGAGCGAAGATAGCGAGACATGCCGGATTAGGCGTCTCGATGGCCATGAGCGCGCCGGTTTTGAGCTTAGAGTGCGCCAGCGCAACGAACTCAGGAAGCCGGGCGGGCGGCAGATGCTCGACTACCTGCAAGCACGCCAAGCCTCCGATCGACTTGTCCGGGAGTGCATGGAGGTAGCTGAACAGGTCGGCTTTTTCCACTGACAAACCTTTGCCCTGGCACATGGCAAGGCAGTCATCATTGAGATCGACCCCGGTGGCTTGAATTCCGTTTTGCCCGAAGACTTCCAGCAACTCACCGCGCCCGCAGCCAACATCTAGCACATTCGAGCAGCCCGCGAACCGCTCCACGTAAATTGTGAAATGCCGCTTGACATAGTCTTCGGTGCCACGAAATTTCTCCGCGAATTTCAGCCAGTCCAGCGACACTGCCGAATCAACCGCATCCACTCGCGAAGCCACTTCCGATCCAGCCTTCATCAGCGAGGTTTTCTGCCGGATCAACCGCAATTCAGCGTGGATGATGGTCTCGTATTCCACCCGGACCCGATCAAGATCTGCCCACAACCGCTTCTGAACCACCTCCGCCGAGCGGTCGATCGATCCCTGAAAATCGGCATGCAGAGCCTTCATCGTCTCGCGATGCTGTTGGTCCAGCAGCGTCACGCGATGCTGCCAAGCGCCTTGCAAATCCGACAGCGAACGCAGGAATTGGATCTCGGTACTCGACAGTTTCGCTTCCCACTCCTGTCGCCATTGGATCCAATGGGAGCGGACATCCTTCAGCTCGCGGGCTTCCTCGATAAGCGCCTGGGCCTGATTCATGCGTGCTGCCAAAGCAGCCAGCGTGCGGTTGCTTTCATTCAACGTCTCGATGGTGGATTGAACGCAGTTCATCACCGCGCGGTTGAACTCCACCTGCTCGCGAACGTGCCAATCGAGCGCTCTGGCAACAGCGCGCTTCAGCTTCTGAATGATCGAGTTGGCCAAGCCGCCCGCTCGGGGATTCACCGTGCCGATGCTGGCTACCTTGCCTTCCGCCGCATCGCGCGCCTGTGCCAGCGGACGCAGGTCGGGAAGCGCGACATCGCCCAAAATCGCACCCTGCGGATGCCGCGCTCGCACACGCTCGCGAATCTCGTGAATAGCGGCGCTCAGCTCTTCAGCCTTTGCGTCCACTTTTGCGGCTCCAGTTTGCGGTGATTTTGCTGGAAACTCCGCCGCGCGGCGTGAAAATCGATTGCGAAGCGAAACCGCGCAAGGTTAA